>NZ_KV812637.1:0-89712 GCF_001813485.1 Pseudomonas sp. HMSC067G02 | reverse complement strand
GCACGAACTCGCCGCCGATGTAGTTGCCGTAGCGAGGCTTGAAGGTGACGACGGCACCGGGGGTTCCGGGCGCTGCGTAGATCATGGCGAAGCTCTCCTGTGTGGTCGTTCCGCCGTGGCGCGGCGGACTCGTGCAAGGGCGCCGCGGTCGGCGGCGAAGGGTCGGGCGCGTCACTCGTCGACGTGCACGCTTTCCAGATAGCTGCGGATCGCCCAGAGGCCTTCCTGGCTGATGAAGTCGGCCATCTTCGGCATGTACACCGCGCCATCGCGCACCGCGCCGTTGATGACCCGCTCCTTGAACCATTCGTCGCCCTCGGCGCCGGTCTCCAGCAGGCGCAGGTCCGGGGCGATGCCGCCGGACTTGGCTTCCAGGCCGTGGCAGCGCGCGCAGTTCTGGTTGTAGGCGGAGGCGCCGATCTCGACGGCGAGGTCGTGCTTGGCGTAGGGCTTGCGGTAGGGGTTGGTGTCGCGCCATTCCTTGCCCAGCGGCTCGAGTCCCTTGGTGTCCACTGCCTGGGGGGTCACATCGCCGTGGGCCAGCGCCAGGCTCGAGAGGCTGAGACCGGCCAGCACCAGCAGGCCGCGCAAGGCGTTGTTCTTGTTCATCACTTCATTCCTCCGGGGAGACAGGACAAGGCACGGGCGCCAAACGGCGCTCATCGCCATCCTAGGAAGCTCCGCCGCGCGCCCGAATCCTGCTTTGGGCGTCCTCGCCTACTCCCTTCGGAGTAGAGCCTCGGAAGGCCTTACGCGGGGCTTTGGCAGCAAGTCCAAGTCATGCCCCGTCCGGGAAGTCTTCCCGGACGAATCGGGCGATCTTCCGTTCCCGTCGGCGCGCCCCGCTTCCACCATGAAGCCGCCGCGGCCCGAGCAGCGGCCTGCCGTTTCTCGACCCTCACTCCAAACGGGAACCCGATCATGACAACAAGAACCTCACCCGCCCCTGCCGGCCTCCTGCGCCCGAGCCTGCACTGCCTCGCCTTCGCCGTCGCCCTGGGCAGCGCTGGCGCCGCGCTGGCCAAGGATGTGACCTGGGAGGACATCGCCAACGACGACAAGACCACCGGCGACGTGCTGCAGTACGGCATGGGCACCCACGCCCAGCGCTGGAGCCCGCTCAAGCAGGTCAACGCCGACAACGTGTTCAAGCTGACCCCGGCCTGGTCGTACTCCTTCGGCGACGAGAAACAGCGCGGCCAGGAGTCCCAGGCCATCGTCAGCGACGGCGTGATCTACGTGACCGCCTCCTACTCGCGGCTGTTCGCCCTCGACGCGAAGACCGGCAAGCGCCTGTGGACCTACAACCACCGCCTGCCCGACGACATCCGCCCGTGCTGCGACGTGGTCAACCGCGGCGCCGCGATCTATGGCGACAAGGTGTTCTTCGGCACCCTCGACGCCTCGGTGGTGGCGCTGAACAAGAACACCGGCAAGGTGGTGTGGAAGAAGAAGTTCGCCGATCACGGCGCCGGCTACACCATGACTGGCGCGCCGACCATCGTGAAGGACGGCAAGACCGGCAAGGTCCTGCTGATCCACGGCAGTTCGGGCGACGAGTTCGGCGTGGTCGGCCGCCTGTTCGCCCGCGATCCGGATACCGGCGAGGAAATCTGGATGCGTCCCTTCGTCGAAGGCCACATGGGCCGCCTGAACGGCAAGGACAGCACGGTGACCGGCGACGTCAAGGCACCCTCCTGGCCGGACGATCGCAACTCGCCGACCGGCAAGGTCGAGTCGTGGAGCCACGGCGGCGGCGCTCCCTGGCAGAGCGCCAGCTTCGACGCCGAGACCAACACCATCATCGTCGGCGCCGGCAACCCCGGCCCGTGGAACACCTGGGCGCGCACCGCCAAGGGCGGCAACCCGCACGACTACGACAGCCTCTACACCTCCGGCCAGGTCGGGGTGGACCCGAGCAGCGGCGAGGTGAAGTGGTTCTACCAGCACACCCCCAACGACGCCTGGGACTTCTCCGGCAACAACGAACTGGTGCTGTTCGACTACAAGGCCAAGGACGGCAAGATCGTCAAGGCCACCGCCCACGCCGACCGCAACGGCTTCTTCTATGTGGTCGACCGCAGCAACGGCAAGTTGCAGAACGCCTTCCCCTTCGTCGACAACATCACCTGGGCCAGCCACATCGACCTGAAGACCGGCCGCCCGGTGGAGCGCGAGGGCCAGCGCCCGCCGCTGCCGGAACCGGGGCAGAAGCATGGCAAGGCGGTGGAAGTATCGCCGCCGTTCCTCGGCGGCAAGAACTGGAACCCGATGGCCTACAGCCAGGACACCGGCCTGTTCTACGTGCCGGCCAACCACTGGAAGGAAGACTACTGGACCGAGGAGGTCAGCTATACGAAGGGCAGCGCCTACCTTGGCATGGGCTTCCGGATCAAGCGCATGTACGACGACCACGTCGGCAGCCTGCGCGCCATGGACCCGGTCAACGGCAAGGTGGTCTGGGAACACAAGGAACACCTGCCGCTCTGGGCCGGGGTGCTGGCCACCGCCGGCAACCTGGTGTTCACCGGCACCGGCGACGGCTACTTCAAGGCCTTCGACGCGAAGAGCGGCAAGGAGCTGTGGAAATTCCAGACCGGCAGCGGCATCGTCTCGCCACCGATCACCTGGGAACAGGACGGCGAGCAGTACCTCGGCGTGACCGTCGGCTACGGCGGCGCCGTGCCGCTGTGGGGCGGCGACATGGCCGACCTGACCCGGCCGGTGGCCCAGGGCGGTTCCTTCTGGGTATTCAAGCTGCCCAGCTGGGACAACCGCACCGCCAGCCGCTGATCCCCGCGCCGCGCCCTGCGAGGCGCGGCTTTCCCCGCCTGCGGAGTATCCCGATGAAGACCTTCCTCCTCTGCGCCACCCTGCTCGGCGCCGGCCTGGCCCAGGCCGCCGACGACATCGACGACGTCCGCGTCATCGCCGGCTGCCGCCTGGAGCCCGGCGCGCGCTGCGCCAAGGCCGACTTGCGCGGCGTCGACCTGCGCAACCTCGACCTCGGCCGCATCGACCTGGCCGGCGCCGATCTCTCCGGCGCCGACCTGCGTCACGCCAGGCTCGACCTGGCCAACCTGGAAAAAGCCAACCTGCGTGGCGCCGACCTCACCCGCGCCAGCCTGCAGCAAGCCAACCTGCGCGGCGCCGACCTCTCCGGCGCCAGGGCGGTGGCGATCCAGGCCTGGGGCCTGTTCGCCCAGGGCGCCCAGTGGCAAGGCGCCGACCTCACCGCCGCCTACCTGGAGTTCGCCCGTCTCAGCGGCGGCCGCCTGCACCAGGCCACGCTGCGCGCCGCCGACCTGGAGATGACCTGGCTGTCCCGCGCCGATCTCAAGGGCGCCGACCTGCGCGACGCCAACCTGCAGGAAGTCAAGCTGGCCGAGGCCAACCTGGAGGATGCCGACCTGCGCGGCAGCAAGGTGCGCTTCGGCAACTTCCAGGGCAGCAACATGCAGGGTTGCAAGGATTGCCCCGCGGGCTGGCAGTGAAGCGCCGGACAGCAGCGACGGCGCCCCTAGCCGAGGCTGCCGCGAGCCTCCTCGGCGAGCGGCAGCGGCAGGCCCAGCCGCAGCACGCCGCTGTCGATGGCCCGGTGCACCAGTTCCGCCTGGGTACTCACCTGCAACTTCTGCTTGAGCAGGCTGACATGGTTGGACACGGTCTTGGCGCTTACCCCCAGGTGCTCGGCCACCTCGCGCAGGGCCAGGCCACGCGCGAGCAGGCGGAAGATCTCGAACTCGCGACGGGTCAGCCCGCGCAACGCTGCCCCGCCCTGCTCTTCCCACGACTGGCAGGCCAGGCGCGTGGCCAGGGGCTGCTCCAGATAGAGCTGGCCGGCGAGCACTCGCCGTATCGCCTCCAGCAGCACCGTCGGCGCCGCGCGCTTGGTCACGTAGCCGCGGGCACCGGCATCCAGCGCCTGGCGCACCAGGGCCAGTTCGTCGTGGAGGCTGAAGAACAGCACACGCAACTGCGGCAGGCGCTGGCGCAGCCGGCGAGTCAGTTCCAGGCCGCTGATGCCCGGCAGGCCGAGATCGACGATGACCAGCGAAGGAATGTCCCGCTGCACCGCCTGCAAGGCTTCTTCGCCATCGCCGGCCTCGCTCACCTCCACGTCGGGGAGCAGCCCGCGCAACAGCGCGGCCAGCCCTTCGCGGACCACGAAATGATCGTCCACCAGCAGGATCTTCATCGTCCTCTCCTCTCAGTCGCCGCGTTCCAGCGGCATCCGCAGGCGCAACGCCAGGCCCTGTCCGGGACGGCTGCGCAGGCTCAGTTCAGCGCCCAGGCAGCGCGCGCGCTGGCGCATCGAGTCCAGGCCGAAGCCGGGTGCCGGGTCCGCCGCGCAGCCGCGACCGTCGTCGCGTACGCTCAGGTAGAGAAAGCCGCCACGGCGTTGCAGGCGGATCCGCACGCGGCTGGCGCCGGCATGCCGGGCGACGTTGTTCAGCGCCTCCTGCAACAGGCGGTAGAGATGGGTCCCGGCCGCCGCATCCAGGGGCGGCAGCGGACCGCCCAGGCGCAGCTCGCAGGCGATGCCCTGGCCTTCCTGCCAGTCCGCCACGCAGGCGCGCAGCGCCTCGTCCAGCGACTGGCGTTGCAGGGCCGGCGGCGGTAGACCGCGCAGCAGCGCGCGGAAGCTGTCGTCCAGCCCCTGGCAGTAGCGCTCCAGGCGTGCCAGCGCCGGCTGCCCGGCGCCTGCCGTGCAGCGCAGCAACAACAGTTGGGTGCGGATACCCGTCAGGTACTGGCCGATATCGTCATGCACCGCCTGGGCCAGCAAGCGCCGCTCGCGCTCCTGCACGGCGAGCAGCCAGCGGTACTCCGCCGGGCCGGCGGGTCGCAGGTCATCCATGGCGTGGCTCAGGGGGCGATCCGACAGGCCTGTCCGACGGCGCAGGCGGCAGGTCTTTCCTGGCCGAGGTGGCGGGAATAGAGGAAATCGAACCCGAGCAGGCTGAGGATCAGCAGGATGGGCAACACCAGGGTGACGGCGATGCGCATGGCGGCGACTCCTGTCCATTGTCGTTGTCGAGACATGCTAGGACGCGCGGAGCCACGGCGTGCTACTACCTTGGTACTGCCGGGCCGCTACTTTTGCGCGGCCACCCGCCTCCAGCCGCCCTTGCGGGCGCCGCCGATGCAGCAGGAGCGCTGCGCAAGCGCCTGGTCCTGCTACTTTGGTACTGGTTCACCCCTCCGGACGTCGAATTTCCAAAGCAGCGCGCCTGCCCTGTAATGACGCATACAAGAAGAAACGACGAGAAGCCGCCATGCCCCGCCTTGCCTTGCCCCGCGTAGCGCCCGACTACCCTGCGGCGGTCCCGCCGCAGTACCGAGTTCGCCTTCTCCGCCTACCCGGCTGCCGACGCTCCGCGACGCGTCCCCGGCAGCGCGCGGCGGAACGCCCGCCCGCTGGGCTATCGCGCCCACGACTGCTACCGTGAGCGCATTCGCATCCGCCCGCGTGCCCCGAGCCGCCACCAGCCGCCCATAACGACAATAACGAGGTGCAGGCCATGTACAAGATCCTGATCGCCGACGACCACCCGCTGTTCCGCGAGGCCATCCACAATGTCATCGCCGACGGATTCCCCGGCAGCGAAGTGATGGAAACCGCCGACCTCGACAGCGCCCTGGGCCTGACCCAGGAACACGACGACCTCGACCTGATCCTGCTCGACCTGAACATGCCCGGCATGCACGGCCTCAACGGCCTGATGAACCTGCGCAACGAGGCCCCGACCATTCCCGTGGTTATCGTCTCCGCCGAGCAGGACAAGCAGGTGGTGCTACAGGCCATCACCTACGGCGCGGTGGGCTTCATCACCAAGTCCTCGCCACGCGCGCAGATGACCGAAGCCATCGAGCAGATCCTCAACGGCAACGTCTACCTGCCCTCGGACGTGATCCGCACCCAGAAGAGTTCGCCGCGACGCAGCGGCCACGAAGAACACGGCATCTCCCCGGAACTGCTCCAGGCCCTGACCCGCAAGCAGCTGCTGGTGCTGGAGCGGATGACCAAGGGCGAGTCGAACAAGCAGATCGCCTACAACCTGGACATCGCCGAGACCACGGTGAAGGCGCACGTCTCGGCGATCCTGCGCAAGCTCAAGGTACACAACCGGGTCCAGGCGATCCTCAGCGCCGGCGACATCGACTTCGCCGCCTACCTGCGCCGCTGAGACCCGCCGATGCCCGACCGCCGTACCCTGCTGCTCACTGTCCTGGCGATGCTGGCCTTCGCCGGCAATTCGCTGCTCTGCCGCGCGGCGCTGAAGGACACCGCCATCGACGCGGTCAGCTTCACCGCCCTGCGTCTCTTCTCCGGCGCCCTCATGCTCGCCGTCCTGCTGCATCTGCGCCGGCGCCCGGCCACGCCCGCGCGCGGCGGCTGGCGCGGGGCGGCGGCGCTGTTCGTCTACGCGGCCGCGTTCTCCTACGCCTACGTGCAGCTGGACGCCGGCACCGGCGCGCTGCTGCTATTCGGCGCGGTACAGGTCACCCTGCTGCTGGCCGGCCTGCTGCGCGGCGAACGGCTGGGCGGACAGGCGCTGCTCGGTTTCCTGCTGGCCCTGGGCGGCCTGCTGTTCCTGTTGCTCCCCGGAGCCAGCGCGCCGCCGCTGGGCGGTGCCCTGCTGATGCTCCTGTCCGGCCTCGCCTGGGGCCTCTATACCCTGCTCGGCCGCGGCGGCGGCGATCCGCTGGCGGTCAGCGCCGGCAACTTCCTCCGAGCCCTTGCCTTCGCCGCCCTGCTGCTCCTGGCATTCCATGGGCAGTTGCGGCTGGACGGCGCCGGACTGGCCTATGCCCTGCTTTCCGGCGCCCTCGCCTCCGGCCTCGGCTACGCCGTCTGGTACAGCGCACTGCCGGGGCTGACGGCGATCCAGGGCGCCTCGGTGCAGCTCAGCGTGCCGGTGCTCGCCGCCCTCTGCGGCGCCCTGTTGCTCGGCGAGCCGCTCGCCCCGCGATTGCCGCCGGCGACCCTGGCGGTGCTCGGCGGGATCGCCCTGATCCTCGCCCCGCGCCTGGGCCGCGCGGCGCGCGAAGGCGCCTGAATCAGACCGAGGCTTCGCGCTCCAGCAAGTGGCAGAGCGCGGTCTTCAGCTTCATCGGCCGCACCGGCTTGTGCATCAGGGTATGGCCAAGCTCGCGGACCTGCTGCTTGAGCTCGTTGCTGTAGTTGGCGGTGATCATCAGCGCCGGCAGCGGCGAGCCGCGCCGGGCGTTGATCGCGGCAACCGCGTCGACGCCGTTGCGCTGGTCGTCGAGGTGATAGTCGACGATCAGCAGGTCGGCCTCGGCATGGTAGTTGTCGACCTGTCGCGCCAGGTCTTCCTCCGACAGCGCCGTCACTACCCGGCAGCCCCAGGCTTCGAGCAACGTGCGCATGCCGGCGCAGATCGCCGCATCGTTGTCCAGCACCCACACCCGCGAACCACGCAGGCGCTCGCGCAGGTCGTCCGCGCTGGCCAGCGGCTCGGCGCGACTGCGCGGGGCATGGCGGGCCAGCGGTACCTCGATGGCGAAGCACGAGCCCTTACCCGGCAGCGAGCCGACC
This sequence comes from Pseudomonas sp. HMSC067G02, assembly GCF_001813485.1. Lineage (NCBI taxonomy): Bacteria > Pseudomonadati > Pseudomonadota > Gammaproteobacteria > Pseudomonadales > Pseudomonadaceae > Pseudomonas > Pseudomonas sp. HMSC067G02. The sequence goes on along the minus strand of NZ_KV812637.1, from coordinate 82,145 downwards.
CGGACCCGGTGGCCGAGCATGCGGGCGATCTTGTCGACGATCGCCAATCCCAGGCCGAGCCCGCGGTCCTGGTGGCAACGCTGCGACTCGCCGCGCTTGAATTCCTGGAAAATCTCGCCGAGCTTGTCGGCGGCGATGCCCACCCCGGTGTCCCAGACCTCGATCGACAGGCGCTGCCGATGCCGGCGGCAACCCAGCAGCACGCGCCCTCGCGGGGTATAGCGGATGGCGTTGGAAAGCAGGTTGCGGAGGATTCGCGCGAGCAGTTGCTGGTCGCTGCGGACCAGCGCCCCGCAGGCCACGAAGTCCAGGCGCAGGCCTTCGCTGGCGGCTACCTGGCGGTACTCCGCGGCCAGGTTGCCCAGCAGTTCGCCAAGCTCGAACGGGGCGATGTCCGGGGTGATCACGCCGGCGTCCAGCTTGGAAATGTCCACCAGGGTGCCGAGCAGGTTCTCCACGTCCTCCAGCGAATGGCTGATGTTGTTCACCAGCGCCTCGTTGTCCCGCGTCGCGCTGCCGCGCTCCTGCAAGGCGCTGGTGAACAGCCGCGCGGCGTTCAGCGGTTGCAGCAGGTCGTGGCTGACCGCCGCGAGGAACTTGGTCTTCGACAGGTTGGCCTGTTCCGCCTCGCGCTTGGCCTCGCGCAGGCGCGCCTCGACCTGGCTGCGCTCGTGGATCTCGCGCTTGAACTGGTCGTTGAGGGTGGTCAGCTCGGCGGTCCGCTCGCGCACCCGCTGTTCGAGGTTCTGGTAGGCCTGGTGCAGCGCCTCGGCGGTCCGCCGGCGCTCGGTGATATCCCGAATCAGCACGAACAGCCCGGCGACCCGGCCGTCGGCCTGGCGGTTCGGCACGTAGGAGCGCTGCATGTAGCGCTCCTCGCCGGACAACGCGGTCTCGGCGATCTCGAAGGTCACGCTTTCGCCGGCCAGGGCCCGCTCGAAGTACGGCTCCAGGCGCCGGCAGTGCTCGGCGCCATGCACGTCGCGCAGGCAGCGGCCGAGCATCGAGCCGCTGGGCCAGCGGTACCACTCCTCGTAGACCTTGTTGGTGAATTCGTAGACCAGTTCGTCGCTGAGATAGGCGATCAGCGCCGGCACCTGGTCGGTGATCAGGCGGATCCAGCGCTCGCTGGCGCGCAACGCCTCGGCGTGGCGATAGCGTTCGGTGATGTCGGTGAAGGTGTTGACGAAGCCGCCGGTGGGCAGCGCATGGGTACGGATCTCCAGCACCCGGCCATCGAACAGGCGCTGCTCGCGGGCGCTCAGCGGACTCCCCTGGGAGTCCTGGCTGCGCGGCGTGAGCAACGGCAATTCGCTCTCCGCCATGACTTCGGCGAAGGCCCGGTGCCCGGCGATCGGGGCCAGCCCGCAGAGTTCCAGGAAGCGCCGGTTCCACAACTCCAGCACACCGTCGGCGCCGACCATCGCCACGCCCTGGGAGAGGTTGTCCACCGCCCGCTGCAACAGGTGCGACTTCTGCGCCAGCGCCTGCTCGCGGCGCGCGGTCTCGCTGAGCTTGATCTCGGTGACGTCGCTGTAGAGCACCGCCAGCCCGCCGTCGCGGGTCGGTCGCTCGCTCATCCGCAGCCAGCGCTCGTCGCGTAGGCGATACAGGGTCTGCTGGTCGCCGCCGCGCTGTTCCTCGACGATCAGCCCACCGCTACGCGCCAGCCGGTGCAGTTCGGCGCGGCGCATGCCAGGACCAATCCGCGCCCGGCTGTCGACCCACAGCGCGCGGAAGCGCTCGTTGAACAGCACGATGCGTTGCTGCGGATCGAACAGGACGAAGGCGTCGGAGATGCTTTCGATGGCGTCGAGCAGATGCTGGTGAGCGGTCTCGGCACGCAGGCGAGCGTCGCTGAGCAACTGGTTGCTGGCCTTCAGTTCGAGCATCGTCTGGCTCAGCGCGTCGGTGCGCTCGCGGACCTGCTCGGCCAGCACCACGGAATACTGGAAGGCGCCATAGGCCTCGTCGCTCTGCGCGGCGCTCGACTCGATGCGTCCGATCAGCGCCTGGTTGATCCGCTGCAACTTGTGCCGCTCTTCTTCGAGGGCGACGACCCGCGCCTGCAGCTCAGCGACGGACACCTCCACGGGGTCGGCCAATGGCGACCCCGGTGAAGGTCTGGTTGATATGCATGCCATTGAATTGCTCTCCGTAGGTGTTGAAGCCGATCACCTGCTGGCTGCGGAGAAACGCGGCGGTAGCTTGCGTGTCACCGCCGACCTCCAGCTCCAGGCGCCGCAGGAAGCAGTCGCAACCGATGGTCAGCAACGGCGGTCCGAGGCGCTCGTGGAGGCGGCGGAACTGCGCCTCCAGGTTGGGCAACAGCGGGCCGGTGCTCATCGCGGTGAGAACGATGCCGTTCTCCACCGCACAGTAGAACGTCAGGCTCAGGTCCTCGTTGGCCTGCTGGATCGAGCGCACGTAATAGCGTTCGTCGACCCGCACCGCCAGCGGATGCGCGGAGAACAGGGCGAAATCCAGCGCCTGCGGTGCCACCCCGACCAGCCGGGCGTATTCCAGCGCCGCCGGCTCGGCGTTGAGTTCGTGGACCCGCCGGCTGCCGCTGTCGGCGCGGGTCACCACCAACTTTTCGGCGCGCGGCACCACGTGATGGGTGGTGAAGACCTCGAAGTCCAGCCAGGTGTTGACCAGCACCACCACTGCCGCCCCGGTATGGAACTGGCCCTGGTGGTAGACATGGGTGTGGGTCAGGTGCCGGTCGTCGCCGGCCGAGCCACCGAAATGCGGGATCGCGCCGAGCGCCGCGCCAAGCGCGGCGAGCACCACCTCTTCGCGGCTGGACAGGCCGTCGAGCAGGGTCAGGGCGAAGCTGTGGTCCTTGATCGGCGCCAGGCCGCCGCGGCGACAGCCGGCCACCAGGGTCTCGACCATCTGCTGCGCGTCCAGCAGGCTGAAGCGCTCCATTTCGTCGATCAGCGCGCTGCTGATGGCGAAGCTGCGCACGTCGAAGCCCACCGCGCTGACGCAGCCGCGCCCGTAGCCCGCCGGAGTGATCTCGCCGGCGGTGGTGCAACCGACCAGGTCGATGCCGCCGAAGTAGCGTTCGAGCATCTCGCCGAGGGCCGGCAGGTCGTATTCCGCGGAACAGAAGAACAGCACGAAGCCCAGGTGCGGATGGATAAGCTGGCGCGCCAGGTCCTGGGCCACCACTTCGACGTCGCGGGCGCTGGACATGCCCCTGCAGACCCCTTCCCCCTGCCCTTCGTACATGCCCGCTCCCCCGTCGTTCCGCCTCGCCAGCATTCTACGAAGGGCGCCGCCGCGGCCCCTATCCTACTTGGGTCGCGGCGGGGTCCTTCGAAAGTAGCGGTATCACCAGTTCAGTACGGCGCCGAGGGCCACGGTGTCGGTGTCCTCGTCGAGCGCGGCACCGTCGCGCCCGTCGATCCGGTAGCGGTTCAGCTCGGCGACCAGCTTGAGGTTGTCGTTGATCGTGCGGAAATAGGCGATGCCGCGACTCTCGTAGTCGGCCGCGGAACCCAGGCCGTTGCCGTCGTCGACGGTCTTGCCGTAGGACAGCGCCAGGCGGTTCTTGCCCCATGAATACGAGCCCTGCAGCAATGCGCCGCGGCTGTCCACCTCGCGCAGCGCGGCTTCGCCGGCGTTGTTGGTGAAGAAGGGATTGATGCCCTTGGCGGTGAACCCCGAACCGGTCACGGAGAAACCGCCCATCTTCACCTGCAAGCCATAGCCGACCCCCTTGGAAGTCACGCTGTCGACGCTGTCGCTGGTGTTCTTCGAAGTCTGGTAGCCGCCGTTGATCCAGCTGTAGACCTGCGCCCCAGCCAGGTCGAACTGGTAGCTGACCTCGCTCTCGTAGCGCGGGTTGTCCTGGTAGGCCTTGTCGTCGAGGCCGTCGCTGGCATCTTTGTCGATCTGGTTGGAGTCGATCGGGTCGAGGATGCCCACGGCGATGCGCAGGCCGGGCAGCAGGTCGTTGTTGCGGTAGGTGATCTGCGAGGTGGGGAACGGATACGGATAGCCGGTGCCGATGTTGCCGAAGGAGACGCCCTTGCCGTCCACCAGGCCGAGGGTGTCGCTGGGGTTGCCGAAACCGGCCAGCAGTTCGTCGAGGAAGATGTTCGAGCGCGAGAACAGGCCGAAGTCCTTGCCGATCAGCACCTCGCCCCAGTCGCCGGCGACCGTGCCGTAGAACTGACGGACGTCGATGGCGGTATCGGTGCCGTCGGTCTCGCTGTCGTTGATGGTCACCCAGAAGGAAGCGCGACCACCGAGGCTCAGCTCGTCGACCTTCCTGCCGAAGTTGAAGCCGATGTAGTTCGGCAGGAATCCCATCTTCACCCGCGACTGGCGGCGATCGTAGGTCTCGCCCTGGCGGTCGACGTCGCTGTTGACGTAGAAGGCATTGAAGTAGCCGTCGGTGGAAAAGGTGGTCTCGTCCTTGTCGTACAGCAGGATATCGGCGGCGGCCGGTTGCAGGCCGCCCAGGGCACCCAGCGAGGCCAGGGTCAGCGGCAGGATTCGGCGAACGGCGGTGTTGTTCTTGTTCATGGCGCACTCCGCGAGGTGAAACGACCGGGCCGGTCGTGGCGGAGCCGATTATCGAAACCGGGAAAGCCCGGCCATACGCTTCCTTGGGCCTGCTTCGACGCTTCTTCATGGTGGGCGTGGGTGCCGCTGCGCAAGGCGCGGGCAGCGCTCCTCCGGCGGTAGCGCAACCTTGGTCGCGGCGGGAGCGCCACCGAAGCAGCGCGGCTTTCGACCTAACGCCGCAGTGACGCCGGCAAGGCTGTCGTCGAGTTACCGCGTGGCTCGCTTCAGCGCCGGCTGGAAAGCACCCACCAGCCGCCGCGCGCCTCCAGCAACCGGGCCTGGGCCGCGAGCAGGTCGTCGCCGCTCAGGCCGAGAGCGGCCTCGGCGAGCAGCCGGGAGCGACCGGCGCCACCGCCAAGGTGCTCCGCCCAGGCGCGCCGTGCTCGCTCGGCGAAGCTGCCCGGCGCTCGGCGCAGGTCGTCGGCGAGGGTTTCGCGCAGGCCGGCCAGGCGTTGCGCCGGCAGTTGCGCGAGCGCCTCGGCGGAGCGCTGGAGGAAGGTCTCCATATGCTCCAGCAGGCGTTCCGGGCAGGCACGCGGAGATTGCGCGGCGAACAGCAGGCCGCGCCGGGCGCCGACCTCGCGGAAGCCGCAGAACAACGCGTAGCCCAGTTGCAGCTCGTCGCGCAGGCGCCGCTGGAAGGCCGGTTCGTGCAGGCGCGCCAGCAAGCGCCAGGCCGCCTCCATCGGCACCTCCGGCGAGGGCAGCGGACAGAACAGCAGCAACGCCGACTCGCCGTCCACGGCCAGTTCGCGGCGATGCCGTCCGGGCCTCGGCGGCAGAGGCGCCAGGCGCTCGCCGGCAGCCTGGCCGGGCATCCATCGTGGATCAGGCATCGTGGCCTGCATGACCAAGGCGTCCCAGCGCGTCCGCCGCCAGTCGTCGACCTCCGCCAGCGGCTCGCCGAGTAGGCCGGGCAAGGCGTCCAGCAACTGCCGGATCGGCAGGCCAGTGGCGCTGCGGCGCCGCTCGGCAGAGGACAGACGCTCGCCGCTCGCGCGCCAGTCGGGCGGCGCCGCGAGGAGCCGGGCCAGGGCCGGGCGCACGGCGGCCTCGAGGCGATCGCGCGGACCGAGCAGGCTCAGCGACCAGTCTTCGCCGAGCGCCTCCAGGCCCATCTCCACTCCCCCCAGGCGCGCCTGGCCGCACAGCGGACGCAACGCCTGGCGCAGCGGCAGGAAGCGTGGCCGTGCGGGAACACCGGGAAAGCGCCAGCGCAGGAACAGCGCGCCCTCGGCGGCGGCACTCGGCGGCAACGGCAGTTCGAAGCGCCAGGCATGCCGCTGCGCGGTCAGCGGCGGCGCTGCGGCAACCGGCGCCACGCTCAGGCGGAAGCCCGCCGACCAGCGCGCTTCGGCGCCGTCGAGTTCGCTGTCCAGGTGCAGCCGCAGGCAGCGGTCGGCTTGCAGCGCGTCCAGGCAGGCCGGGCGAATCTCCGCCGGCAGGCCGAGAACGCGCTGGCGTAGTCGCTCCAGCGGCGCAGTGGGCTCCGCCAGCAACGGCTGGCGCGCCGCCAGCAAGCTGGCGGCATCGTCGCGCAGGGCGCCCAGCCAGTCGAAAAAGGCCGCCTCCAGCGCCGCCGCCGCGCTGCCGTCGAACAGTTCGAAGGTCAACGCCAGGAGCGCCTGCCGCGCGTCCCGATGAACCACCCGCAGCGCCACCGATTCGCCCAGGCCCTGTTCGCCGAGTGCCGCCAGCAACCCGCCCGGCGAGCGATCGCCGAGCAATTCGGCGAACGCCAGCAGGGTCTGTTCGTCGGCCTCCCGCAAAGCGTCGAGGGCAAAGCCCAGCACCAGCCGCGGCGGTCCCGGCAGGCGCAGCGCCAGCGCTTCGCCGGCGAAGGGCAGCAACGGCGGCGGCGGCGGACTCGCACCTGGCGCGCGCCCCGGTAGGTCGGCGCAGGCACGCTGCGCCAGCCTCTCCAGCTCGTCCAGTGCCTGCGGCCCTTGCAGCCATAGCTGGCAATTGCCGGCGTGATAGTGGGCGGCATGGAATTCGCGCAGGGCCCGCTGGAACGCATCGTTCTCCAGGGCCAGGCTGTCGCGGCGCCCGGCAGCGAAACGCCGCAGGGGGTGTCCGGCGGGCAGGCCGAGGGCCAGCGCTGCGTCGATCAGGGTCTGCTCGTCGGCCGAGCGCGCCAGGTATTCGGCCTCGAGTACTTCGCGCTCGCGCCGTTGCGCATCGATGTCCAGCAAGGGGCGGGCGAGCATGTCGATCAGCCGTGCCAGACCGGCGCCAAGGTGCTCCGCCGTCACCTCGAAGAAATAGTCGGTGGTCCTGCCCCGGGTGCTGGCGTTGACCTGGCCGCCGCGCAGCTGCAACCACGGCATCAGGCGCTCGTCGCCGGGAAACGCCGCGCCACCGAGAAACGACAGGTGCTCGAGGAAGTGGGCCAGGCCGGGATGCGCGCTCGGCTCGTCGTGGCTGCCCGCCGCCACCCGCAGCCAGGCAGCGGCGCGCGATGCCGCCGGATCATGCGCCAGGTGCAGGCGCAGGCCGTTGGGCAGCACGCAGGCGCGGCTCCTGGGGTGGTGTTGGGCGTGGCGATCCATGGGCGTCCTCGCGGGTTCCGAGGCTGAACCTTACCCTTCCGCGAGGCGAAGGAAATAGTCCTTTCGCCGGGTCGTATCAGGAAGCCGGCGGCTCCTGGCCAGACGCTTCCTCGGAGTACAGCGCCCGTCCGCCGTCGGCCTTGAGCGCCTGCAGGACCTCCGGCGCACGGCACGGGGCGAACAGGTCGAGGCCAGGATCGTAGGCGCCGGTGCGCACTTCCAGCAGGCCGAGCATCGAGTGGAACAGGTTGTCCTGGGACAATTCCTCGTCGCTGCGCTGGCGCAGGCAGCCACTGTCGAGGCCGAAGGCGCTCTGGTAGCCGGGCGAGAACCAGGCCAGCATGCCGACGTGCTTCTGCTGGTCCGGCGCCAGCAGGTAAGGCGTGCCATGCAGGTAGAGGTTGTACTCGCCGAGCGACTCGCCATGGTCGGAGAGGTAGAGCATGCCGGTATCGATGCGCTCTTCGTTCTTGCGCAGCAGGTCGATCAGGCTGGCCAGCACGTGGTCGGTGTACAGCAGGGTGTTGTCGTAGCCGTTGATGATGCTGTCCCGCGAGCAGGCGCTGAAGTCGTTGCTGGCGCAGACCGGGGTGAATTTCTCGTATTCCCTGGGATAGCGCTTGAAGTAGGCCGGGCCGTGGCTGCCCATCTGGTGCAGGACCAGCACGGTGTCCTGTTGCAGCCCGTCGATGAAGGCCTGCAAGTCGCGCAGGAGGATCTCGTCATGGCACTCGCCGCCGGCGCACAGGGCCGGGTCCTTGCTCTCGCTCAGGTCCTGGAAGGCGACGCGGTCGCAGGTGCCCTTGCAGCCGGACTGGTTGTCCCGCCACAGGACCCGCAGGCCTGCGCGCTGCAACACATCGAGAAGGCCTTCCTGGGTGCGCGCGCGAGCGTCGCTGTAGTCCGCGCGGCCCAGGTTGGAGAACATGCAGGGCACCGACACCGCGGTCTCGGTACCGCAGGAGTGCACGTTGGAGAAGTTGATCAGGCCCTCCTCGGCCTTCAGCCGCGGGTTGGTCTCGCGAGCGTAGCCGTTGAGGCCGAAGTTCTGTGCCCGCGCGCTCTCGCCCACCACCAGCACGGTCAGCGACTTGCGCGCATGGCCCTGCCACAGGTCGGCGCGCCGGGCATCGACGGCGATCGGCCGCAGCGGCTGGCTGGCGGCCTGGGCCTGGCCCTTGGCGTAGCCGATGGCGGCGCCGACCAGGTTGCTCGGGGTGACCTGCAGGCGCAGTTCCTTGTTGTTGCGGAACAGCGAGGACAGCCCCTGGTAATTGGCCAGCGCCACCCCGGCGAGCAGCGCCAGGCAGGCGAGCGCCACCAGCAGCTTGCTCAGCAGCTCGCGTGGCCACGGCCGGTAGCGCACCGGCGTGCGCCACAGCAGCCAGACCGGCAGCGCGCCAAGCAACGCCAGGTAGACGGCGAGCTTCGGCGAAAGCAGGTCGGCGACCTCGGCCGGGTTGGTCTGCATGACGTTGCGCAGCATGCCGACGTCCATCAGCACGCCGTACTGGGTCATGAAGTAGGTGGTACCGGCGGCCGCCAGGATCAGCAGGGTCAGCGCCGGCTTGAGCAGCCAGCGGAACGCCAGCAGGGTCAGCGCCAGGTTGAAGATCGCGGCGATCATCAGGCCGACCGCCAGCATCATGCCGAGGCCCTGCCAGCCCGCCGGGGTGATCGCCAGCAGGCGTTGCCACAGCGGCAGGTTGTAGAACAGCAGGAAGGCGAGGCTGACCAGCAGGGTCAGCAGTTCGGGACGGACGGCGCGGGCTTTCGACATGGGCACGGATCTTCACTGACTTCCGGGTTGCCGTGCGCAGCGTTGCCCCTGGCAGCACTCGACGACGGCGGCAGTCTGCTCGGCGATCCGTCAATCTTTCGTGAAGAATACCTACAGAAAACGTAACCCTTCGGAAGCGCCGCAGCCCTTGTATTCCGGGGCTTTCAGCCGGATTGCAAAAAGTTCGCGGGAAGCTTTCCGGGCGTTTTCCGGGTTCGCCGGCATACCCCCCGCATGGCGCCGCCGACGCAGGCGGAAGACAGCAAGCGGCAAGGAACGCGGAGCGCTCCGGCGCCGGTGCCTACGGACTGTTCTGATTGCGACGTCGTTTTTCAACAAAAGGACAGCCAGACCAATGTCTATCCCGCGACCCCGGCATTTTCGTTAGCATGCCAAGTTTCCGGCCCGGCTCCCACAAGGACGGCGGCCGCCTCCCCTGCTCGTCCCATCCAGATGAGTGCCGTTTCCCCTACCCCCCCGGGAAACCCTTCTGTGAATTTCCTCGAGCAGCGCGGTACCTCTCCAGCATGAACGCTTTGAAAGGCCGGGACATCCTGGCGCTTGGTTTTATGACCTTTGCCCTGTTCGTCGGGGCCGGCAACATCATCTTCCCGCCCATCGTCGGCTTGCAGTCCGGCCCCCATGTGTGGCTGGCGGCGCTGGGCTTCCTGATCACCGCGGTGGGGCTGCCGGTGATCACCGTGATCGCCCTGGCCAAGGTCGGCGGTTCGGTCGACGCCCTCAGCCATCCGATCGGCAGGTATGCCGGCGGCCTGCTGGCGGCGGTCTGCTACCTGGCGGTCGGCCCGCTGTTCGCCATTCCGCGCACCGCCACGGTGTCCTTCGAGGTCGGCGTGGTGCCGCTGCTCGGCGAGAGCGGCACGGCGCTGTTCGTCTACAGCCTGGCGTACTTCCTCCTCGCCCTGGCCATCTCCCTCTACCCCGGTCGCCTGCTGGACACCGTCGGACGCTTCCTCGCCCCGCTGAAGATCCTCGCCCTGGCGATTCTCGGCGTCGCCGCCTTCCTCTGGCCCGCCGGCCCGATCGGCACGGCCCAGCCGGAGTACACCCAGGCCGCGTTCTCCCAGGGTTTCGTCAACGGCTACCTGACCATGGACACCCTCGCCGCGCTGGTCTTCGGCATCGTCATCGTCAACGCCATCCGTTCCCGCGGCGTGCAGTCGCCGCGGCTGATCACCCGCTACGCCATCGTCGCCGGGCTGATCGCCGGCGTCGGCCTGGTGCTGGTCTACGTCAGCCTGTTCCGGCTCGGCGCCGGCAGCCATGCCATCGCCGCCGACGCCAGCAACGGCGCGGCGGTCCTGCATGCCTACGTGCAACATACCTTCGGCAGCCTCGGCAGCTCGTTCCTGGCGGGACTTATCGCGCTGGCCTGCCTGGTCACCGCGGTCGGCCTGACCTGCGCCTGCGCCGAGTACTTCTGCCAGCGCCTGCCGCTGTCCTACCGCAGCCTGGTGATCATCCTGGCAGGGTTCTCCTTCATCGTTTCCAACCTCGGCCTGACCAAGCTGATCCAGGTCTCGATCCCGGTGCTCACCGCGATCTATCCGCCCTGCATCGTGCTGGTGGCGCTGAGCTTCTGCATCGGCCTCTGGCATTCGGCGACGCGCATCCTCGCCCCGGTGATGCTGGTTTCCCTGGCGTTCGGCGTGCTCGATGCCCTGAAGGCGGCGGGCCTGGGCCAGGACTTCCCGCAATGGCTGCTGCACCTGCCGCTGGCCGAACAGGGCCTGGCCTGGCTGATCCCCTCGGTCGCCACTCTCGCCGCCTGCAGCCTGGTCGACCGCCTGCTGGGCAAGCCTGCGCAAGTCGCCGCCTGAGCAGGCCCCAGCGGCCTGCCGCCTGTTCTCCCGGCCGAGCGCGGGACATGCCGGCGGGCGGCGCCAATCGCGGCGTCCGCCCCACGGCCCGGCTGGCGCCTGCCGCCGCCGGCAGCGCTTCTTCCCGCGTTCAGCCGAACGAATAAGCACTATCGAGCGGGATGATTTCTAGCGCAGCGGCGCGGTTGTTAGCCTTTCGACCATTCCCCCAGGAAAGCGAATCCAGGAGCCGGTCATGGCCAAGGCACTCATCAGCGTACTGTTGTTCTCCCTCGCCCTCGCCGGCTGCGCCAGCGACTACAACCCCTCTCGCCCGTACAGCAGCGACGAGGTCAGGCAACTGGCGCTGGAAGACCTGGCCCGGCGCAGCCTGTCGTTCGAGGAATACCAGGCCAAGCGTCAGGCGATTCTCGAGGAAAAACCGCAAACCGCCGTCAGCCAGTCCAACGCCGCCCTACGCAGTACCGCCATCTGAGGCCTTTTCGAACGGCCAAGAGAAAGCCCCGCGATGCGGGGCTTCTTCGTATTCGGGGGTGGACGGTCAGCCGCAGGACAGGCGCTTGATCACCAGCGTGTCGTCGACATCGATGTTCAGCCGGCGCGGGTTGTAGTCCATGGTCACCGCATCGTGCGGGCGCAGCGCCCGGGCGACTTCCGCTCCGGCGGCGCGGCGGGCCTCCTCGACGATGGCCGCGGAAGCCTGCTTGCCGACATAGGCCTGCACCGCATTGGCATCGCAACGGCCGTCCGCTGCCGGGGTGGCCGCGGGCGCGCTGGCGCTGCCGGTGGCTACGCTGGCGCCTTCGGTGGACGGGCTGTCGCCGTTGCTGCTGCAACCGGCGAGCAGGGCCGCGAGAACGAGTGCACTGGAAAACTGCTTCAAAGGCATACCGCCTCCTCTGATCTTCTGGGATCGCCACCTTACCAGTGGCATGGGTTTCCTGGCGAAACTGCAATCCGCGCTGACAAATTCGCCAGCTTCAGTCGCCGCTCAGGCGCTGCAGTTCGCGACGCACCATGGCCGCGTATTCCGGCGGACGCAGGAGGTAGAGCTGGCCCGCGACCCAGTCCAGCCAGCGGCCGCCCTGTTCGGCGCGGGCGTCGAGCAGGCGCCGCGCCTCTTCCTCCGCCCGTTGCCGGTGCTGCCGATGGAATGCCTGGCGCTTCGACAGGCCGGAAGCATCTCCGGTTCGATCGTCGGGAGTGTCGGTCATGGCTCTCTTCGCAACCTGCTGCACAAGCCGGACATTCTAACCGCGGAACGCCGTTGCCGTTCGCGGCAAGCGCTTGCCTCCGCCCCGCCCTGCGCCATGCGCCGAGCCCTCTGGCGCGGGGTTCGGCGACCTGGCACGGCCCTTGCGACGGAGCGGCGGTCATTCATTTCCATGGAGGCAGGTCATGAACAGCATCGGTCCCGCCAGCCTTTCCGGCTGGTCTGCGCGTTACCCGAACAACCAGCGGCAAGCCAGCACCGAGATCGGCAACGGCGATCTGCTGAAACCGCGCCCCGCCCTCGGCACGCCATTGCGCAACGAGGCCGCCGATCCCGCCACGGAGTCCGCCCGCCAGGCCCTGGACGAGGGTTTCGCGAAGCTGAACCTGACGCTGAAGCAGAACCAGGCGAATGCCACTGCCGGCGCCAGCGAAGGCAAGTCGGCCTATGACGAGTTCAAGGAGTACATGCAGAAATCGCCCGCCGAGCGGATGCGCGAGCAGGTCCTGAAGAGCCTCGGCCTGACCGAGGAGGAACTGGACGCGATGCCGCCGGAGAAACGCGAACAGGTGGAGAAAGGCATCGGCGAACGCATGCGCGAGATGATCGCCATGCAGAACGGCCAGGCGCCGGGACGGCAAGAGGACCCGACGCAGGCCGGCGCGACGCTGAACGCCTGGATCTGAGCCAGGCGCGCGCCAGTCTCTCAGCGCTGCCGGGCGACGACGCGCTTGGCGTAGCTGGCGCGCTCCATCTCGCGCACTTCGACGCTGACCTGCACGCCCTCCTCGCCGCCGCCCGCCACCGCTCCGGCGAGCACCTCGCCCAGCACCTCGCCCAGCGCCTGGCGGGTCGCCGCGTCGCGCCCGTCGAGGATCGACAGGCAGGCATGCAGGTAGGCGCGCTCGACCGCTGCGGTTCCCTGCCGGTAGGCCTCCAGGGTGACGAAGCGCGACTTGATGTCCGCCTCGCCGAATTGCCCGGAAGCGAACAGCGCGGCATTGGCCTGCTCCAGCAGTTCGCCGGGGGACGTTTCGAGGCGGAGGTTGGCAGTGGCTTCGATAACGAGATGCGGCATGCTGGCGGGCCTTGCGGGGAATGGAGAGCGGGATTCTAGCGGCTCGACGAGCGATGCGACAGCCGGCCTGCGCCTGCGTGGCTCAGATCAACCCGGCGGCCGCGAAAGCCCGCGCGTAGATGGCGCGGATCAGCGCGTCTCGCAGGCCTGCCGCTGGCCCTTGGCCGGCGTGTACAGGTAGCCGGGCGTGTCGCCCGCCTGGCGGTACAGGACCGAACCGTCGCTATAGGAAATCGCGCTCAGCGCCTGGCCATCGGCGAGGCTGCGGACATCGCCGCCCAGCGACTGGACGCTGCTGCCGTCGGGCAGCTTGAGACTGGCGAAACCGTCGATCACCTCGAGTTTGCCGAAGTCTCCGCAGTGCAACGCCAGCGGCCCGGAAGCGGCCTTTCCGTCCGACGATGAATCCCCGCAACCGCCCAGCAGCGACAGAACCAACAACGCGGGGAGAACAGCGGGCTTCATCGGGGAGTCCTTTGCGGATGAGCGGAAGACGGGACTCTACCACCTGCCGGGCAGCGGGAAAAACCGCTTCGGCGTACGCTGTCATGCAACGGCAGGCGCACCTGTGAGACAATTCGCCGAATGCCAGGCATCACACCCCGCCTTCATCGCGCTACAGCCACGTCATGACGCTGGCTGCGGCACTCCACGAATGCCCGCAGGATCGACCCATGCTCCAGATGGAGCGCAGCGGAAAGCCGAGAACCGGTAGCAGACCGGTATCGCCACGGTCCAGGCGTGCGTAAGTCCTCTATAGGTAAAGAAGTTGATCTCCACCGCGAATATCACCATGCAGTTCGGCGCCAAGCCGCTGTTCGAGAACGTTTCCGTCAAGTTCGGCAACGGCAACCGCTACGGCCTGATCGGCGCCAACGGTTGCGGCAAGTCGACCTTCATGAAGATCCTCGGCAACGACCTGGAGCCGAGCGCCGGCCAGGTCATGCTGGAACCCAACGTGCGCCTGGGCAAGCTGCGCCAGGACCAGTTCGCCTACGAGGACTTCAGCGTCATCGATACGGTGATCATGGGCCACGAGGAACTCTGGGCGGTGAAGGCCGAGCGCGACCGCATCTACTCCCTGCCGGAAATGAGCGAGGCAGATGGCATGGCGGTGGCCGAGCTGGAAGTCCAGTTCGCCGAGTTCGACGGCTACACCGCCGAGTCCCGCGCCGGCGAGCTGCTGCTCGGCCTGGGCATCCCGCTGGAGCAGCACTTCGGCCCGATGAGCGCCGTCGCCCCCGGCTGGAAGCTGCGCGTGCTGCTGGCCCAGGCGCTGTTCTCGGACCCGGACGTGCTGCTGCTCGACGAACCGACCAACCACCTGGACATCAACACCATCCGCTGGCTGGAAGGCGTGCTCACCGCGCGCAACAGCACCATGATCATCATTTCCCACGATCGGCACTTCCTGAACAGCGTCTGCACCCACATGGCCGACCTGGACTACGGCGAGCTGCGCCTGTTCCCGGGCAACTACGACGAGTACATGACCGCCGCCGAACAGGCCCGCGAGCGCCTGCTGTCGGACAACGCCAAGAAGAAGGCGCAGATCGCCGAGCTGCAATCCTTCGTCAGCCGCTTCTCGGCCAACGCCTCCAAGGCCAAGCAGGCCACCAGCCGCGCCCGGCAGATCGACAAGATCCAGCTGGAAGAGGTCAAGCCGTCCAGCCGGGTCAGCCCGTTCATCCGCTTCGAGCAATACAAGAAGCTGCACCGCCAGGCGGTGACCGTGGAAAACATCAGCAAGGGCTATGACGGCAAGCCGCTGTTCAAAGGCCTGAGCCTGCAGGTCGAGGCCGGCGAGCGCGTCGCCATCATCGGCCCCAACGGCATCGGCAAGACCACCCTGTTGCGCTGCCTGGTCGGCGACCTGCCGGTGGACGGCGGCGAGGTGAAATGGACCGACAGCGCCGACGTCGGCTATTTCGCCCAGGACCATGCCGACGACTTCGCCGACGACATGAGCCTGTTCGACTGGATGGCCCAGTGGACCCAGGGCGGCGAACAACTGGTGCGCGGCACCCTCGGCCGCATGCTGTTCTCCAACGACGAGATCAAGAAGTCGGTAAAAGTGATCTCCGGCGGCGAGCAGGGCCGCATGCTGTTCGGCCGGCTGATCCTCAAGCGTCCCAACGTGCTGGTGATGGACGAGCCGACCAACCACCTGGACATGGAGTCCATCGAGGCGCTGAACCTGGCGCTGGACAACTATCCGGGCACGCTGATCTTCGTCAGCCACGACCGCGAATTCGTTTCCTCGCTGGCTACCCGCATCATCGAGCTGGGCGAGAACGGCGTGACCGACTTCAGCGGCAGCTACGACGACTACCTGCGCAGCCAGGGCGTGATCGTCTGAGTCCCCGTCGCGCAACGCAAAAGCCCCGCATCCGCGGGGCTTTTTCATTCCGACATGGACGCGCAGGGCCTATGGGGAGCGCGACTCAGTCGACGTAGCCGGCCATCATCGCCGCGCGGGTCGCCAGGCGCTGGCCCTCGGCGATCTTCTCGCGCTGTTCGGCGGTCAGCTCGCGGGGCGGGTGGTCCTTGATGTAGGCAGCCACGTTCACCCCGATGTAGACGATCAGGGCCGCGGCGATCAGGACGTTCTTCGGATTGATGTCCGAGCGCCGCTTGCAGGCTTCGCAGATGCCGTTCTCGACGAGACGGGTCGCTCGGGCGCCGCAGTTGCGGCAGTAACACGCGCTCACAGGCCGGTTCCTTGTGCTTGTAGTTGTCCGGCCAATCTACACGCAGCGCGCCGCTGCGCACAACGCGAAAACCCCGCCGAAGCGGGGTTTTCCGATGACGCGGGGATCAGGCCGCGGCGAACTGCCCGGCGAACTGCCCGGCGATCTGCCGGCGGGCGGCGGCGATGGCCTGGGCGCGGGGCTCCTCGCCATAGGCCAGGCCTTCGGCGCGAACCACTTCGATATCGGTGATGCCGAAGAAGCCCAGCACGGTGCGCAGGTAGCCTTCGTGGGCCGCGCCGGTCGGCTGGCCGGCATGCACGCCACCGGCGGTGGAGACGATCACCACTTTCTTGTCGCCAGCCAGGCCAACCGGGCCGTTCTCGGTGTAGCGGAAGGTCTTGCCGGCGACCGCGATGCGATCGATCCAGGCCTTGAGCTGGCTGGAGATGGTGAAGTTGTACATCGGCGCGCCGATTACCACGACGTCGGCGGCGAGGAACTCTTCCAGCACTTCTTCGCCCACTGCGGCTTCATGCTTCAGCGCGGCATCGCGCAGCTCCGCCGGGGTGCTGCCGGCGGCCAGGGTCAGGGCGGAGAAGTGCGCCACCGCGTCGGCGGCCAGGTCGCGGTAGCTGACATCCAGGCCGTCTTCGTTCTGCCGCCAGGCCTGGACCAGCTCGGCGCTCAGTTGGCGGGAAGCGGAGGCGTCGCCGAGGATGCTGGAATCGATATGCAAAAGTTTCATGTCTCGCTCCTGAAAGTGGGGGATCGCAGTGTGGCGATCGAGTGGTTTGCATCCTACCGGCAAGGCCAATCGACGATTAGTCGGTAGAAACATGACTATTCGTCCCACACATAGGACAATCTGTTTTTCCCCCAGCGGAGCGCCTGCATGCCCCACGACCTCAACGACCTCTACTACTTCGCCAAGGTGGTGGAATGCGGCGGCTTCGCCGCGGCCGGACGCGAGACGGGGATTCCCAAGTCGCGCCTGTCGCGGCGCATCGCCGAACTGGAGGAGCGCCTCCAGGTGCGCCTGCTGCACCGCACGACACGCAAGCTGGCGCTCACGGAGGTCGGCGAACGCTACCTGCAGCACTGTCGCAACCTGCTGCTGGAGGCGGAGATGGCCGACCAGGTGATCGCCGAGCTGAGCGCCGAGCCGCGTGGCCGGCTGCGCCTTTCCGCACCGGTGGCCATGGCCTCGAGCAACCTGGCCGACCTGTTGCCGCGGTTTCTCGAACGGCATCCGCAGGTCCAGCTGGAAATCCTCCTGACCAACCGCCGGGTCGACCTGCTCAACGAGGGGGTGGACGTGGCCCTGCGCGTGCGCGAACTCGGCGACGAGGATCCCGCGCTGGTCTGCCGGCGCCTGGCCCCGGCGACCACGCAGATCCTCGCCGCCCCGTCGCTGATCGCCGGGCATCGCCTGGAACATCCGGAAGACCTCGAGGACCTGCCCTTCCTCGGCGCTATCCATAACGACCGCAAGGTCCACGCGACCCTGATCGGGCCGGATGGCAGCCGCTACCAGTTGGAACGCGAACCGCGCCTGGGCGTCGACGACTTCGTCCTGCGCAAGAAAGCCGCCGTGGCCGGCCTCGGCGTCACCCTGCTGCCCGAAGGCTACTGCGACAGGGAACTGGCCGATGGCAGCCTGGTGCGCATCCTGCCGCAGTGGACCTTGCCGAAAAGCACCATGCAGGCCGCCTACCTGCCGCGCAGCAGCCAGATTCCGGCGATCCGTGCTTTGATCGACTTTCTCGTGGAAGCCCTGCAACGCCCCTCGGGCGAGACCGGCCCGGCCTACCGCCGCGCCCGCGAGTGAGCCGCGCCGTTCAGCCGATCCACTGCAACAGCGCGGCGGACAGGCGCCCGCCGAGCAGGCTGTCGAGCCAGAACAGCTGGTGCAGCAGGACGATGCCCCAGAACACCAGTTGGAACGAGAGCTTGCGGGTCTTGTGGCGGAACGCCTGCTGCGCGACCAGCGCGCCAGGCCAACCGCCAAGCAGCTCGAACAGGTGCAGGCGGACCTCCGGGGTACGCCAGTCGCCGCGTGCGGCGCTGCGCTTGTCCTGCCAGTAGAGGGCGAATGCGAGCAGGCTGGCCAGCGGATAGGCCAGCAGCGGCCAGAGGGCCTGTCCGTCCAGGTACATCCGCCAGGCGCCGGCGGCCGGCAGCACGCAGAGGATCAGCAGGACCAGCAGCTTCGCCAACGGGCGCTGCAACGCGCTCGGCGGAGTCGGCGCCGGCCGTGCCTGGGCCCGCGTCACCGGCGCCTGGGCGCCACGGCGGACAGTCGGCGGGTCGAGGGTCAGCGCGTCCAGCCGCGCCCTCTCGGCGCGCAGGCGGCCCTGGGCGTCCTGGCTGGCGAGGAACCACACCTGGTCGCCCTGGCGGGGACGGCGGTCACCGCGGAACGCGGAGATATGCAGGAAGACTTCTTCCCCGCCGGTCTTCGGCAGGATGAAGCCGAAGCCCTTGTCGTCGTACCAGCGGCTGATCATGCCCGGCTTTTCCATATCCACTCGCTCGCTACCCGTTTCGCGCTGCATTCTAGCCACCCGCGGCGGCCAGGCGAAAAAAAACGCGGCTCGCGCCGCGCCTTTTACCTGGTTCCCGGGCCTCACATTTCGCCGGCGGTGCTCCAGTCGATCAGGTGGAATTGCCAGGTCGCCAGGATCAGCAGGCCGAAGGCGATCCGATACCAGGCGAAAGCCGCGTAGCTGTGGTTGCCGATGAACTTCAGCAAGGCACGCACCGCCACCATGGCGAAGACGAACGAGGTGACGAAGCCGACGGCGAACACCGGCAGGTCTTCGGGGCGGAACAGGTCGCGGTACTTGTAGCCGGAATAGACCGCGGCGCCGACCATGGTCGGCATCGCCAGGAAGAACGAGAACTCGGTGGCCGCCTTGCGCGAAAGGCCGAACAGCAGGCCGCCGATGATGGTCGCGCCGGACCGCGAGGTGCCGGGGACCATCGCCAGGCACTGGGCACAGCCGATCTTCAGGGCGTCCTTCCAGGTCATGTCGTCGACGTGTTCGGCGTGGATCACATGCTTCCGGCGCTCGGCCCAGAGCATGACCACCCCGCCCACCACCAGCGCCAGGGCGACGGTGATCGGATTGAACAGCCACTCGTGGATCAGGTCGGCGAACAGGACGCCGAGGACTACCGCCGGGAAGAACGCGATCAGCAGGTTGGCGGTGAAACGCTGGGCCTGGCGCTGGCTCGGCAGGTCACGGACGACTTGAAAGATCTTTCCACGAAACTCCCAGACGACAGCGAGGATCGCCGCCAGCTGGATGATGATGTTGAACGCCTTGGCGCGTTCGCCGCCGAAGCCGATGAGGTCGGCGACGATGATCTGGTGCCCGGTGCTGGAAATCGGCAGGAACTCGGTCAGCCCTTCCACGACGCCCAGGATGAACGCCTGGAAAGCAGTCCACCACTCCATGTTTCTCCCCCTTCTACTACTGTCCCGAACGAGCTTTCGTTGTTCTCGGCGATACACTTGCCGTCTTTTATGAAGGCCTTACGACTCCGAAGAACCCGACCAGTTCCCCCACTGCCGAAGTCGAAACCGGCGGGCATGCTACCAGAGCGGCCGGCAAAGAATCTTGGAATTGTTGCCGGCCGGCGTCCGAACGAATCCGTCCGCGCCCCCCTTTTTCCCAGGCCTTCGCGAAGCGCCGGATACATTCGCTACAATGCGTCCTCGTCGCATGAGGGCCTTCCGTGTCACCCCTTGAACTCTTCGCCGCTTCGCTCGGCGCCATCGCCGTCTACCTGACCGTCCGCCAGAATCCCTGGTGCTGGCCCATCGGCCTGGTGATGGTGGCGCTCTACGCCTGGATATTCTTCGAGGTGAAGCTTTATTCGGACATGCTCCTGCAAATGGTCTACGCGGCGCTACAGCTCTATGGCTGGTGGCAGTGGACCCGCGGCGGGCAGGACCACGACGGCCGCTCGGTGAGCCGCCTGAACGCCGCGCAGCGCCTCTACGGGCTCGGTGCGGGCCTGGTCGGCAGCGTCGCGCTCGGTTACCTGATGGCCAACCACACCGATGCCGCCAGTCCCTGGTGGGACGCCGGATTGACCGCCTTCAGCCTGGTGGCGCAATGCTGGATGGCGCAGAAGCGCCTGGAATGCTGGGCCCTGTGGATCGCCGTGGACGTGCTGTTCGTGGCGCTCTTCGCCAGCAAGGCGCTGTACCTGACCGCCGCCCTCTACGCCCTCTTCACCCTGCTGGCGATCCACGGCTGGCGGACCTGGCGCCGCGACCCGGCATTACGCGAGGGCGTCGTCGCATGAAGGTGCTGGTACTCACCGGGCCCGAATCCAGCGGCAAGAGCTGGCTTGCGGAGCAGCTCCAGGCCCGCTTCGGCGGCCGGGTGGTCGGCGAGTACGTCCGCCACTTCATCGACGAACAGCGCCGCGACACCTGCTACGCCGACATCCCCGCCATCGCCCGCGGGCAACTGGCCTGGGAAGATGCCGCCCGCGCGGAGCGGCCGGCGCTGCTGATCCTCGATACCCACCTGCTGAGCAACATCCTCTGGAGCCGGATTCTCTTCGGCGCCTGCCCGGACTGGCTCGAACCCGCCCTGCTGCGGCGGCGCTACGACCTGCACCTGCTGCTCTCGCCGGAAGGCGTGGCGTGGAGCGCCGACGGCCAGCGCTGCCAGCCGGAACTGGCGCAGCGCCAGGCCTTCCACCGCGAATGCCAAGCCTGGCTGGAGCGGCATCGGCAACCCTACCGCGCCATCGCCGGCGACTGGGCCGAGCGCCGGCGCCAGGCTTTCGCCGCAGTGCAAGGGCTGCTCCAGGACGGCTGAAGGGCCGGCCCTGTCACGCCGCCGATACACCGCCAGCGCGGTCCGGGCCTTGGCGCAGAGCGTTTCGCGACGGCACCGCGGAAAGCTGTCTCGGCGCTGAAACAGCTCCAGGCGCGTCCCCGGCAGGCTTCGCCCCCTGGTTGGCGGGCCTGCTGTTGCACGGATGCAACACTGTCCGCCAGGTTCCCCCGGCACTCACGGCCAAGTCCTTGATGGACAAGGAAAGCGCAAAACCGGCACGCCCCATGCTCACTCCCTGCCAACGCTGATTAGGGCTCAGCGCCAACGAAGGAAGCGCCATCATGTCGGGGAGTTCGCTACGCATCGTCGTTCCAGCGCTGCTGGTCATCGTCGGCTCCGTGCCGGCGAACCTCCCGCCCGCGCATGCGGCGGACAGCACGATCGTCGTCCAGCGCCAGGTCCAGCCACGGGTCGCCTACCGTCCGAGCATGGTGCCCGACCCACATCCCACCGTCGTCGACACCAACGTCTCCGCCGAGGTCAACGCCCTCGCCAACGGGGCGGCCAGCGGCAATACCGTGAGCCGCGAACTGGGCGATGCCGACTTCGCCATCGTGACCAGCGGTTCCGGGATTCGCAGCA
The DNA here is from genome assembly GCF_001813485.1 of Pseudomonas sp. HMSC067G02. NCBI lineage: Bacteria > Pseudomonadati > Pseudomonadota > Gammaproteobacteria > Pseudomonadales > Pseudomonadaceae > Pseudomonas > Pseudomonas sp. HMSC067G02. The sequence goes on along the minus strand of NZ_KV812637.1, from coordinate 60,963 downwards.
TGATTCTCCCCGGCGGCGCCCTGCCGGGTTTCGCCAACCAGCCGGCGAACCCGGCGACGGTCCAGGCCGTCGGCAACCTCGGCACCACCCACGGCGCGGGAGGCGGCGCCGGCGCCGGCCTCGCCGGGCAGATCAACGGCAGCCTCAAGCAGGGCCTGGCGCCGCTGCAGATGCTCGGGGGTGGTCAATGAAGCGCCTGTCCGCCCTCCTCCTCGCCTTCGCCTGTATCGCGTCGCTCCAGGCCGACCCGCTGGCCTCACGCAATCGCGCCAGCATCGATGCCAGCGGCACCTACCGCGGCAACTTCGCCCTCAACCAGGCCGCCGGCGACGCCCAGCAACAGAGCAACGTTCGTGTCGTCGCGGTCGGCTCCGCGGCCCTCGTCGGCAGCGACCAGCGCCAGCATCTGCAACTCGACGCCAGCCAGCCGATCGCGGCCAGCGCCAGCATCTCGGGGGCGGCGCTACGCGGCAGCGGCATCCTCGGCGTCAACCAGGGCGCCGGCCTCGGCAACCAACAGATCAACGCCTTCCGGCTGAACGTCAGCAACGGCCCGGAAAGCCTGGATGACAGCGTCCTCGCGCAAAGCGTGGCGCTGACCAAAGTCTCCGGTTCGGCCACTCCGGTCCCGGGAGGACGCAGCGTCTCGACGGACGATCGCGCCTTCGCCGGGAGCAGCGGCGTGGTGCAGGTGAACCAGAGCGCTGGGGTGGGCAATCAGTCGATGAACACCCTCAGTGTCAGGGTCATGGAATGACTCTGCCAAGCCAACACAAGCCCAACACTAAGCACAGAAATGCAAGGAGAAACGCCATGAAAGCGACTATGGTCCTGACCCCGCTGGCCCTGGCAATGGCTGCAGTGCTGTCGGTATCGGCCTACGCCGGAAACGAAGGTGGCTGGCACCCGCCGAAACCCAACCCGCAGTCGAACAACAAGGGCGGAGCCACGGCCCTGGTGGTGGATACGCAGCAGAACTACAGCAACAAGGTCAGCAACTTCGGCACGGTGAACAATGCCTCGGTGAGCGGCTCGATCAAGGATGCCTCGGGCAACGTCGGGGTCAACGTCGCCGCCGGCGACAACAACCAGCAGGCCAACGCCGCCGCGCTGGCCAGCGCCGACGCCAGCTTCGTGTTCGGCACCGCGACCGCCAGCACCAGCGTGCTGCAGAGCGGCTACGGCAATACGCTGAACAACTACTCCAACCCCAACACCGCATCGCTGAGCAACTCGGCCAACAACGTCTCGGGCAACCTGGGCGTGAACGTCGCCGCCGGCAACTTCAACCAGCAGAAGAACGACCTGGCCGCCGCCGTCTCCAACGGCCAGTACAGCACTGCCGGTAGCGCCGCGTCGCAGACCTCCACCGGCAACACCACCGTCAACAGCGCCAACTACGCCTATGGCGGCACCTACGTGTCGCTGAAGCTGAACGCCGACGGCAGCTACAAGGGCACCTCCGACCAGATCGGCAACGTCTACCTCGACACCTGGGAAGGCCAGACCCATCCGGGCGGCAGCAATACCGGCCACATCGACGTGGACAGCCAGGCCCAGGGCGCCAAGGACCTGAACCACGACGGCGGCGCGTTCGCCTTCAAGGAAAAGGGCGACGTCGACCTGAAAGGCACGGTGTCCGGCTTCATCCCGGCGATCGTCGGCTTCAAGACCCCGGTCACCAACAACGCCAGCCTGAGCAACTCGTTGCAGAACGTCTCGGGCAACGTCGGGGTGAACATCGCCGCCGGTGGCGGCAACCAGCAGAGCAACTCCCTGTCCATCGCCGCCGGTTGCAGCAGCTGCCCGGCCGGTGGCGAGAGCCTTGGCTTCTGATCCTGGCCCAGGGGTTCCGGCGCCAGCCGGAACCCTTTTCCATCCGACACAGGAACCGGCCATGCGCACGCTCATCCTTTCCCTGCTGCTGCTCGTCGACCTCACCGTCCAGGCGGCGACCCTCGGCTTTCCCGCCCTGCCCGGCGGCGGCCTGGTCTACAAGCAGGTGCAGAGCATCCGCGAGCGGCGCTTCGCCGACCTGGTCGAGCAGAAGACCGATTTCAGCTGCGGCGCCGCGGCCCTCGCGACCATCCTGGAGAAGGCCTACGGCGCCCCGCTCGACGAGCAGGCGGTGATCCAGGGCATGCTCGCCCACGCCGACCCGGAGATCGTCCGCACCCAGGGCTTCTCCATGCTCGACATGAAGCGCTACGTCGAATCCATGGGCATGCGCGCGCGCGGCTACCGGATCGAGGCGGCGCAACTGGAACAACTGAAGATCCCCGCCATCGTGCTGATGGAAATCCGCGGCTACAAGCACTTCGTCGTCCTGCAACGCACCCAGGGCGAGTACGTGTACGTGGGTGACCCGGCGCTGGGGCACAAACGCTACGCGCTGACAGAGTTCGCCAAGGGCTGGAACGGCATCGTCTTCGCCGTGATCGGCCAGGGATACGACCGCGGCAATCCGCTGCTGACGCCGCCCGAACCGCTGACCGCGCGCAATCGCCTGGACCGCTTCAAACCGGTCAGGGACGCCGAACTGATGGAGTTCGGCTTCATCCAGAGCGATTTCTTCTGATCGCAGGAGCCGGATGCTCCGGGAGCACGCCATGTACCCGCACCACTGCTTCGTCCTCGCCTGCTGCCTGGGCGCTGCGCTGCCCGCCCCCGCCAGCGACCTCTTCTCCCCCGCCGAACTGAGCGACCAGGAGCTTTCCCAGTTGCGCGGGCGCTACGTGCTGCCGGGGCGGATCGTCAGCTTCGGGGTGACCATGAGCAGCACCTGGCAGAACGCCAGCGGCCAGGTCCTCGGCGCACGCGTCGACCTGCAGGTGCGGCAGAACCTGGCGCGCCCGGTCCTCAACGTCACCCTGGTCGATCGGCCAGGCGACGCCCCGCCACCCGTCGCCGGCAACGGCCAGGTCCTCGGCGGCGCCGGACTGGCGCAGACCCAGGGGGTCAGCCAGAGCATCCGCACCGCCGGCGACCACAACAGCGCCAGCAATGGCGTCAGCATCGAGGTCCGCCACGGCGAGGCGCCGCCGCCACTGCCGGGCGGCACGCCGCTGGAAGGTGCGCTCGCCCTCAGCGGCGAGGCCGGGACGGTGAAGGTCACGCCGAACGGCGGCGCCCTGCAACTGGCGATCCAGGCCAGCGGCCAGGGCGCCAGCCTGCAAAGCCTCGGCGCCGGCGGCCTGGTGCAGAGCGTGGCGCTCAGCGGAAACCGCAACCTGGTGCAGAACCTGGCGGCGCTCGAGGTGATGCTCAAGGACCGGCCGGGCGCCGATCCGGCACTGAATTGCGCCTGGGAGCAATTGCGCGCGCTGCGCCCCAGCGGCTACTGAAAGTTGATCTAGTCTGAAATCACTGTGCTATCGGAAGGCCATAAAAACGGAACGGCAAACATGACCCAGACACTCTCGCTGCGAGCTGTCCTCTGCGCCACCACCCTGGTTTCCCCGCTCCTGGCGCAGGCCGCGACGGAGTCCGAGGTCGAGGCGCTGAAGAAGGAACTCCTGGAGCTGCGCCAACGCTACGAGGCCCAGCAGAACGCCCTGATGGTCCTCGAACAGCGCGTGCGCCAGGTCGAGGCGCAACCCCAGGCGCCGCAGCCGCAACGCCTGGTCAAGTCGATCCAGCCGCCGGCGCAGGCGCGCAACGACGCCAACGCGGTCGCCGGCACCTACGGCGCCAGCCTCAAGGACGATGGCGCGCCCGCGCCCAGCGTGGAAAACATCTACCAGGACGCCAGCGGCTTCTTCGGCGGCGGCACCTTCAGCCTGGAGACCGGCCTCACCTACAGCCACTACGACACCCGCCAGTTGTTCCTCAACGGCTTCCTGGCGCTGGACTCGATCTTCCTCGGCAACATCGGCGTGGACCAGATCGATGCCGACATCTGGACCCTCGACCTGACCGGCCGCTACAACTGGAACCAGCGCTGGCAGGTGGATATCAACGCCCCGGTGGTCTATCGCGAATCGACCTACCAGTCCGCCGGCGCCGGCGGCTCGACCTCGCAGATCACCGAGAAATCGGTGACCGGCGACCCACGCCTGGGCGACGTCAGCTTCGGCGTCGCCTACAAGTTCCTCGACGAAAGCGAGAGCACCCCGGACGCGGTGGTCAGCCTGCGGGTCAAGGCGCCCACCGGCAAGGATCCCTACGGCATCAAGCTGAAGCAGGTACCGGGCAACAACAACCTCAACGTGCCCGACGACCTGCCCACCGGCAACGGCGTCTGGTCGATCACCCCGGGCATCTCGCTGGTGAAGACGGTGGACCCGGCGGTGCTGTTCGGCAGCCTGTCGTATACCTACAACTTCGAAGAGTCGTTCGACGACATCAACCCGCAGCAAGGCGTGAAGACCGGCGGCAAGGTCAAGCTCGGCAACTGGTTCCAACTCGGCGTCGGCGTGGCCTTCGCGCTGAACGAGAAGATGAGCATGTCGTTCTCCTTCTCCGAACTGATCAGCCAGAAGAGCAAGGTCAAGCAGGACGGCCAAAGCTGGCAGACCGTCAGCGGCAGCGACGCCAACGCCGGCTACTTCGGCCTGGGCATGACCTATGCGGTGAGCAACAGGTTCAGCATCGTGCCCAGCCTGTCCATCGGCATCACTCCGGACGCGCCGGACTTCACCTTCGGCGTGAAATTCCCCTACTACTTCTGAGGGGCCACCGTTCGAGCCTGGGCATGCCTTACCCCTCGAAGGGATGCGTGAGCCTGGGAGCGATCCTCGCCTAGCTGCGCAGGGCGGATAACGCCGCAGGCGTTATCCGCCGGTAGCAACGGCACCGTCCCTCTCAAGCCTCGCCAGCGAGCGCCCGCTCGACTTCCTCGCGCGAGGGGATCGAGGTCTGCGCGCCGAGGCGGGTCACCGAGATCGCCGCGGCGGCCTGGCCGAAGCGGATCGCCGCCGCCTCGTCGAGGCCGCGCGCAAGCGCCGCGGCGAAGCCGCCGACGAAGGTGTCGCCGGCCGCCGTGGTATCCAGCGCCTTGACCCGCGCCACCGGGAAATGCTCGACCCGCCCCTCGCCCACCAGCAGGGCGCCCTGGGCGCCGAGGGTGACGATCACCCTGCCGGCGCCCATTTCGCGCAGGCGCTCGGCGGCACGTCCGGCGCTCTCCAGGGAGTCCACCGGCAGGCGGCAGAGCAGTTCGCTTTCGGTCTCATTGGGGACCAGGTAGTCCACCAGCGGCAGCCAGTCCGCCGGCACGTCGCGGGTGGCCGGCGCCGGGTTGAGGATCACCGTCTTGCCCAGCGCATGGGCCCGGCGCAGCACATGGCCAACCGTCTCCAGCGGGCTTTCCAGCTGGCAGACCACCACCTGCGCCTGCTCCAGCAAGTGTTCGTGGCGCGCCAGCACGGCCGGCGACAGGTGGCCGTTGCCGCCGGCGACGATGACGATGGCGTTCTGGCTGCTGTCGTCGACCACGATCAGCGCCACCCCGCTGGACTCCCCGGCCACCCGCTCGACGCCCTGGCAGTCGATGCCCTCGGCCTGCAGCGCGCGGTACAACTGGTCGCCGTAGGCATCGTCGCCAAGGCAGCCGATCATCGCCACCCCAGCGCCGAGACGCGCCGCGGCGACCGCCTGGTTGGCGCCCTTGCCGCCGGGAATGGTGGTGAAGGACTGCCCGGCGAGGGTCTCGCCGCCCCGTGGCAGGCGCGGCGCGCGCACCACCAGGTCCATGTTCAGGCTGCCCACCACCAGTACTTTCGCTTGCATCGTTGCGTCCTTGTTCCAGCCTCTCTCTAGCGAGGGCGCCCCCGGCGCCCGGTTCAGACCCGCACCAGCGGCGGCGCGGTGGATTCGCGCAGGACCAGCGCCGGCGCCACCACCCGCCGCTGCATCGGCTCCTCGCGCTCGGCGATGCGTTGCAGCAGCAGTTGCGCGGCGATCTCGCCAAGCAGGCGGATCGACTGGCCCACGGTGGTCAAGGCGGGAAACACGAAGCGGCTCAGCTCGATATCGTCGAAGCCGATCACCGACAGTTCGTGCGGCACCCTGATATTCAGCTCCGCCGCGGCGCGCAGCACGCCGATGCCGATCATGTCGTTGCCGGCGACGATCGCCGTCGGTCGCTCGCCCTCGCCGCCCAGCAGGCCGAGCGCCGCGTGGTAGCCGCCGGGGCTGCTGAACTCGCTTTCCAGCAGCCACTGCGGGCGCACCTCCAGGCCGGCCTTGGCCATCGCCCGCCGGTAGCCCTCGACCCGCAGCGTCGAGACCTTGGTCGACAGCGGCCCGCCGATGCAGGCGATGTCGCGATGGCCCAGTTCGAGCAGGTGGCGGGTCGCCAGGTAGGCGCCCATCTCATGGTCGATCTGCACCCGGTCGGCTTCCACGCCTTCCACCTCGCGGTCGACGATCACGGTCGGCGTGCGCATGTTCGCCAGTCCCTTGGCCAGCGCGCCGTCGCCGCCGGCGGACGCCAGGACCAGGCCGTCGATGCGTTTCTCCTGGAGCACGCGCAGGTAGTTGGCCTGCTTCTGCGGGTTGTCGTCGGAGTTGCAGAGGATCACGCAGTAGCCGTTGCGCTCGCAGCAATCCTCGATGCCCCGCGACAGCTCGGCGAAATACGGGTTGGTACTGTTCGGCACCAGCAGGCCGATGATCGAGGTGGTGCGCACCTTCAGCGAGCGCGCCACCGCGCTGGGCACGTAGTGCAGCTGCGCGATGGCGTCCTCGACCTTCTTGCGCACCGCGTCGCTGACCGGCCGCGTCCTGTTCACCACATGCGATACGGTGGTGAAGGAAACCCCCGCCATCGCCGCCACGTCCTTCATTGTCGCCATCGTTCAGCCCTGTCTGCGGGCGCGATGGCTGCGGTAGGTATCCAGCACCACCGCTACCACGATCACCGCCCCGGTAATGATTCGTTTGGTCGGCTCCGACGCACCGATCTGCGCCAGCCCCGCCGCCAATACGGAAATGATCAGCACGCCGAAGAAGGTGCTGACCACCGAACCTCGCCCGCCCATCAGGCTGGTGCCGCCGATCACCACCGCGGCGATGACCTGGAGTTCCAGGCCGACCCCGGCGTTGGGATCGGCCGCTTCCAGACGCGAGATCTGGAACAGCGCGGCCAACCCGGCGAGCAGCCCCATCAGGGCGAATACTGCAATCTTATAGGGTTTCGGGTTCACACCGGCCAATCGCACCGCTTCTTCGTTGGTGCCGATGCCGATCAGGTAGCGGCCGAACACCGTGCGGGTGAGCACCGCCTGGGCGGCGAACATCACCAGCAGGGCGATCACGAAGGCCGGCGAGATGCCGAACGCCAGCGGATTGGACAGCCAGGCATAGGCGTCGCCGATATAGGCCGTGCGCGAGTCGGTCATCTGGTAGGCCAGCCCACGGGCCATCTCCAGCACCCCGAGGGACACGATGAACGAGGGAATCCGCCAGGCCACCGTGATCGAGCCGGTGACGCAGCCGGCCAGGGTCGCGCAGGCCATCCCGAGCATCGCCGCCGGCAGCACGCCCCAGCCCCAGCCGAGCGTCGCCAGGCTTACCGCCGAGGCCGCCAGGGCCAGCACCGAACCTACCGAGAGATCGATGCCGCCGACGATCAGAATGAAGGTCATGCCCACCGCCAGCACCACCAGGTCGGGGATCTGGTTGGCGATGGCGAGGAAGGTGCCATAGCTGAGGAAGTGGCTGCTCAGCGCCGAGAACAGCGCGATCATCGCCAGCAGCGCGCCGGCCAGGCCGAGGTAGGTGCCCAGGCCGAAATAGTTGCCGCGTCGCAGGGTTGGCGCTGCGGCGGCGGTAGCGGAAGACGTCGGGTCGCTCATTTCTGGTTCCTTGCGTTGCGTGTTCACGACGTCGCCAGCAGCGCGTCGCGTTTCTTGTAACCGGCGAAGGCCGCCGCCAGCAGCGCGTCCTGGGTCCAGGCATCGCGCTCGAAGGTGTCCACCATACGTCCCGCCGAGAGCACGCCGATGCGATCGCAGATCAGCATCAGCTCGCGCAGGTCGCTGGACACCACCACCAGCGCCTTGCCCCGGCGGGTCAGTTCGGCGAGCAAGGCATAGATGTCGAACTTCGCGCCGACGTCGATGCCCCGGGTCGGCTCGTCGAACAGCAGCACCTGGCAGTCGCGTTCCAGCCAGCGGCCGATCACCACCTTCTGCTGGTTGCCGCCGGACAGTTCGCCCACCGCCTGCGCGGTGTCCGCGCAGCGCACCCGCAGCGCCTCCACCTGGCGCCGCGCCAGGGCCTCCTCGCGGCGCCGGTCGATCACCCCGTGGCGCGCCAGCGCCGGCAGGTTGCCCAGGGCCAGGTTGGCGCTGATCGACTGGTCCAGCAGCAGGCCCTCGCCCTTGCGGTCCTCGGTGATCAGCGCCACCCCCTGGCGCACCGAGTCGGCCGGCGAACGCAGGCTCAGGCGCTGCGGCGGATCGCCGAGCAGGACCTGCCCACCGTCGGCGCGGTCGGCGCCGTAGATCAGGCGCAACAATTCGGTGCGCCCGGAGCCGATCAGTCCGGAAATGCCGAAGATCTCCCCCGCGCGCACCTCGAACGACACCTCATGCACCTTGCCGCGCCGGCTCAGCCGCTCCACCCGCAGCAGCGGCGCACCGGTCTGCCGTGGGCCCAGGTCGAAGCGCTCGCCCAGGTCGCGGCCGACCATCAGGGTCACCAGTTGGTCGGCGTCGTAGCGCTCGATCGGCTCGACGCAGACCAGGCGGCCATCGCGCAACACCGCGATGCGCTGCGAAATCCGCGCCAGCTCTTCCAGGCGATGGGAGATGTAGACGATCGCCACGCCGCGTTCGCGCAGCCGCTCGACCTGCTCGAAGAGCATGTCCACTTCGCGCGCGGTAAGCATCGCCGTGGGTTCGTCGAGGATCAGCAAGCGGCAGTCGCCGATCAGGTTGCGGGCGATCTCGACCATCTGCTGGTGGCCGATGCCGAGGTCGCCGACCAGCGTGTCGGGATCGATCGCCTCCAGGCCGACCTGGGCCATCGCCTCGCGGGCCGCCGCGCGCAGGCGCCGACGGTCGATCCAGCCGGCGCGCCGGGGCAGGTCGTGGAGGAACAGGTTCTCCGCCACCGACAGGGTCGGCAGCAGGTTCAGTTCCTGCATCACCATGCGCACGCCCAGCGCCTCGGCCTCGCGGCGGCTGCCGGGGGCGTAGGGCCGGCCGAGGAGTTCCAGGCTGCCGACGCCGGGACGCTCCAGGCCGCCGACGATCTTCGACAGGGTGCTCTTGCCGGCGCCGTTCTCGCCGGTCAGGGCCAGCACCTCGCCGCCGAACAGTTGCAGGTCGATCTCCGCCAGCACCGGCTGCGCGTAGGTCTTGCCGACCCCGCGGATGCTCAGCAGCGGCAATGCGTCGCTAGACATGGGAAGGCTCCATCTGACGGCTCAGGGCGCGGTCACCAACTCGACAGGCGTCTCGACCACGCCGTCCTTCTCATGTTCCGGGGTTTGCCCGGCGAGCAGCTTGAGCGCGGTCTGGATACCGAACACCGCCTGCTTCGCGGCGAACTGGTCGGCAGTGGCCAGCACCCGGCCATCCTTGAGCATCGGCTTGATCGCCTGGATATTGTCGTAGCCGACCACCTTCACCTGCCCGGCGCGGCCCGCCGCGCGCACCGCCGATACCGCGCCGAGGGCCATGCTGTCGTTGCCGGCGAGCAGCGCCTTGAGGTCCGGATGCTCGTTGAGCATCGCCGAAGCCACCGCGTTGCCCTTCTCGATTTCCCAGTTGCCCGACTGCAAGGAGACGATCTTCATCCCCGCCGCGTCCATCGCATCCCTGAAGCCGGCGGTGCGCTGCTGGGCATTGGTGGTCGTGGAGACCCCTTCGATGATGCCGACCTCGTCGCCGGCCTTCAGTCGCTTCGCCAGGTACTCGCCGACCAGCCGCGCGCCCTTGCGGTTGTCGGGACCGACGAAGGGCACGCCGATCTTCTTCGCCTGCAGCACCTGCGGGTCGAAGCGGTTGTCGATGTTGACCACCACGATGCCGGCGTCCAGCGCTTTCTTCACCACCGGCACCAGCGCCTTGGAATCGGCCGGCGCGATCACCAGTGCGTCGACCCCGGAAACGATCATCTGCTCGACGATGCGGATCTGGCTGGAGGTATCGGTCTCGTCCTTGATGCCGTTGGAAACCAGTTCGAACCGGTCGGCATGCTCCTTCTGGTAGGCCTTGGCGCCGTCCTCCATGGTCAGGAAGAACTCGTTCGCCAGCGACTTCATCACCAGCGCGATCCTGGGCTTCTCGGGAGTTTCCGCGTGGACGGCGGACAGGGGCAGGAACGAGGAACAGGCAGTCAGCACAACGGCAGCCAACAGGCGCCGGGAAGCGACCCGCTTCATGGTGTATCCTCCAGCTTTTCTTATCGTTGTATTGAGGCTTTTCCAGGAGATTATCCAGACGCAAACGTTTGCGTTAGGTGAATATGCGTCGATCTGACAGATTCTGTCAATCGCCATGAGCAACTGTCGCGAACCGGTCGGGATCGGTTGGATTCTAGTTCGCTACGGCTGGGAAACGCAGGATATTTTGCTTGGCCGGCACATCTCCCGCCGCCCGCTCAGCGCAACCGGTGCTTGTGCAACAGGCGGTAGAAGGTCGGCCGCGACACCCCGAGCATCCGCGCGGCCACGCTGAGGTTGTCGCCGTAGCGGGCCAGCGCGTCGCACATCGCCTGGCGCTCGGCGCAGAGCTTGTAGACCTCCAGGCTGGACAACGGCGGGCCGTCGCCGCGCGCGCATTCCAGGCCGAGGTCCTGGGCCTCGATCTGCCGCCCCTCCGCCAGGACCAACCCGCGACGCACCCGGTTGGCCAGTTCGCGGACGTTGCCCGGCCAGGCGTGCATCGCCATCGCCGCCAGCGCGTCCTCGCTGAAGCGGCGCGGGCGGCGGCCGGTCTCCAGGCTGTAGAGCCGGGAGAAATGATTGGCCAGCAGCGGCAGGTCCTCGCTCCGTTCGCGCAACGGCGCGGTGCCGACCTGCAGGACATTGAGCCGGTAGTAGAGGTCCTCGCGGAAGGTCCCGGCGTCGATCGCCGCCTCCAGGTCGACATGGGTCGCCGCCAGCACCCGCACGTCCACCTCGACCGGCCGGTTACCGCCGACCCGCTCGATCTGCTGTTCCTGGAGAAAGCGCAACAGGTTGGCCTGCAACTCCAGCGGCAGGTCGCCGATCTCGTCGAGGAACAGAGTGCCGCCGTCGGCCGCCTCGATCCGTCCGACCTTGCGCTGGTGCGCGCCGGTGAAGGCGCCCTTCTCGTGGCCGAACAGCTCGGACTGGATCAGGTGCTCGGGAATCGCCCCGCAGTTGATCGCGACGAACGGCTTGTCCGCGCGCCGCGACTGCCGGTGCAGGGTACGCGCGACCAGTTCCTTGCCGGTGCCGCTCTCGCCACGGATCAGTACCGGCGAGTCGGTCGGCGCCAGCTTCGCCAGCAGCCGGCGCAGGTCGCGTACGGCCAGGCTCTCGCCGAGCAGTTCGTGCTCGCCCTCGGCATCGCCGGGCACCGTGCCGCGCCCGCGCAGGCGGGCCATGCCAAAGGCGCGGCCGAGGGTCACCTGCACCCGCGCCATGTCGAACGGCAAGGTATGGAAGTCGAAGAACCATTCGCAGACGAAATCGCCGACGCCATTCAGCGGCAAGGTGTCCGGGCTGAGCACGGCGATCCACTCGGTGCCGCTGCGGCTGATCAGGTCCTTCACCGTCTCCGGCCGCTCCAGGTGGAACGGCCGCAGGCGCAGCAGGCCGACGTCGCAAGCGCGTTCGCGCGCCGTTTCCAGCGCGCAGCTGTCCACTGCCCAACCCGCCTCGCGAAGGCCCGGCAACAGGCGCCGGCAATCGTCGCACGGGTCCACCACCAGCAGACGGCGGAGGTTCGATGCATCTAACATGTGTGCTCCTTTGCGGCGCCAATTCTTTGAACCGTCATAAAAACGGCATGTTGGCGCTCTGAAAGGAAAATCTAGCAATTTTTTGACGCGCGAAAGTGAATCTTTGTTTATATCGCCAATGCCGAAATCGTCTTATCAGTCGTAGCCGCGACGCTTGACTTCCAGGCGCCGGACGAACTCCTCCAGGACCAGCTTGTAGAGGTCGTCGCCGAGGTAGACATCCTCCACCCCGCAGTCGATGTTCGGGTTGTCGTTCACCTCGATCACCACCACCTTGTCGCCGGCCTGCTTCAGGTCTACCCCGTAGAGGCCGTCGCCGATCAGGTTGGCGGTCTTCACCGCCAGCTCCACCACCTTGCGCGGCGCCTCGTGCACGGGCATGGTGCGGAAATCGCCGCTGACCTCCTCGGCGTCCGGGCTGTGGTCGTAGATCTGCCAGTGGCCCTTGGACATGAAGTACTGGCAGGCGAAGATCGGCTTGCGGTTGAGCACGCCTATACGCCAGTCGTACTCGGTATAGAAGAACTCCTGGGCAAGGATCAGCACCGAGCGCTCGAACAGCTCGGCGCTGGCCGCCAGCAACTGCTCCTGGTCCTCCACCTTGATCACCCCGCGCGAGAAGCTGCCGTCGGGAATCTTCAGCACCAGCGGGAAGCCCAGGCGCTCGCCGACCTTCTCCAGTTCCTGGGGGTTCTCCTTGTAGAGAATCTCCGTGGCCGGCATGCCCAGCTTGTGGCTGCGCAGCAGATCGGCCAGGTACACCTTGTTGGTGCAGCGCAGGATCGACACCGGGTCGTCCATCACCACCAACCCTTCGCTCTCGGCCTTCTTGGCGAAACGGTAGGTGTGGTCGGCGACATTGGTGGTCTCGCGGATGAACAGCGCGTCGTACTCGGCGATCCGCGAATAGTCCTTACGCTCGATCAGGTCGACGTCGATGCCGAGGCTGCGGCCGACCCGCACGAAGTTCTTCAGCGCTTTGGCATCGGACGGCGGGAACGCCTCGCCGGGGTCGTGGAGGATCGCCAGGTCGTAGCGGAACGGCTTGCGCGAACGCGGCTTGCGCCAGATCTGCCGGCTGAAGCTGTCCAGGGCGTTGGCGAAGAGGTCCTCCTGATCCTCGCGCAGCTTGTGGATGGCGCCGGGCTTGATGCCCTCGATGTGCCAGGTGCGGTTGCGCTTGAACTCCACCAGCAGCAACGGGCAGGGAAACGCCTCGAACAACTGTCGCGCCAGGTCCTGCAGCGGCTCGATGTCGGTACGGCCGAAATACAGGGTCAGGGTGAAACCATCGGTGCTGCCGTAGGGGTGCGCGGCCAAGGCCTTGTCCAGGGTGCGGTCGAGGTCTTCCAGGACCAGGCTGTACAGCGACTTCCTGGCCAGCTCGCTGATCGTCCGCACCGAGGGGATCACCTTGTGCCCGCGCGCCTCGGCGAGCAGCGAGCAGTAGTAGCCATGGCGCAGGTACTTGTAGTGCCGGCACAGGTTGATCACCTGGACCCGCTTGCCGGTGTCGTCGTCGATGGGCAATTCCAGGTATTCCTGGGCAGTGACCACATCCTCGCTGGGGTAATAGGACGTCCAGTCTTCCTGGCGTTCCACGATGATGAACAGCTTGCTCACGACACCTCCCGGGGGGACAGCGAAACCACGGCGCATTCGGAACCGGCTTGCCGGCGCACGCATCCCGGCCAATACTCGGCGGGAGTCCCTTGCGAAACCGCTCTATGGCGCCTGCCAGCAAACCGAAGCGTACAGCACCCATTACAGCACGCCCGCGCGGAAGTTCCCGCCCGCAGCCGTGGAGACCGCTATGAACCTGACCCTCCGCCCGGCCGGCGCGGACGACCTGTCCGCCCTGGTCGAGCTGGAAAACCGCTGCTTCGACTATGATCGCCTGTCCCGCCGCAACTTCCAGTGGATGCTCACCCGCGCCCACGCCAGCCTGACGGTAGCCGAGGGCGACGGCGGCGTGCTCGGCTACGCCCTGGTGCTGTTCCACGAAGGCACCTCGCTGGCCCGCCTCTACTCCATCGCCATCGACCCGCGCGCCCGCGGCATCGGCCTCGGCCAGAAGCTGCTGGAAGCCGCCGAGCAGGCCGCGCGGGACAACGACCGCGCCTACATGCGCCTGGAAGTGCGCCCGGACAACCGTGGCGCCATCGCCCTCTACGAGCGCAACGGCTACCGTCCCTTCGCCACCGTGCGCGACTACTACGAGGACCACAGCGAAGCGCTGCGCTTCGAGAAACGCATCCGCAACCCCGGCCACGACCAGCGCCGCCACGTGCCCTTCTACCGGCAGACCACCGATTTCACCTGCGGTCCGGCCTGCCTGCTGATGGCCATGGGCGCGCTGCAACCGGAGCGCCAGTTGACCCGCCGCGAGGAACTGCGCCTGTGGCGCGAGGCGACCACCATCTACATGACCGCCGGACACGGCGGCTGTAGCCCCCAGGGCCTGGCGCTGGCCGCCTGGCGGCGCGGCTTCCGGGTCAAGCTGGTGCTGTCCGCCAGCGGCCCGCTGTTCCTCGACGGCGTACGCAACGAAGACAAGAAGGCGGTGATGCGCCTGGTCCACGAGGACTTCTGCGAGGAACTGGACGCCTCGGGCGTCGAGCAGAAGCGCTCGGCCAGGCTCGACATCCCGCGCCAGCTGGCCAGGGGCGGCCAGCCGCTGGTGCTGATCAGCAGCTACCGCCTGACCCGCTCCAAGGCCCCGCACTGGGTGCTGGTCACCCACTACGACGAGGACTTCGTCTACCTCCACGATCCCGACGTCGACCACAGCCAGCACCGCCAGCCGCTGGACTGCCAGCACATCCCGGTAAGCCACGCCGAGTTCGACAAGATGAGCCGCTTCGGCCGCAGCAAGCTGCGCGCGGCGGTGATCCTGTTCAACCCGGAATGATCCGCATCGCCCCGCCCTGCGGCGGGGAGATGTTCTCGCCTATCAATCAATTCCATCGATAGTGGCTAGTGAGACTATCCATTTTTCATTCGCCAACGCCGATGTTTACATAGTCGCCAGATCCCCGAATAACCAGAACGGAACTGGAGACGACACCATGAGCTACTCCGCCAAATCCTTCTCGGCCCTGATCAATGCCATGCGCGCCGACGGCATCACCCGCCTGGAACAACTGGCCCGCCAGCCCTTCCGCAACGCCCAGGGTTTCTGGAGCGCGGAGGCGAAGAAATGAAAGCCCTGCTCGACCGCCGTACCGATCCCACCTGGATGCTCTACGCCGCAATCATCGCCTGGCTGGCCTTCTCCGGTCTCTGACCGGCAGGCCACCGGCGCCTCGCCCTGCCGTTCCACGACGCTCCGGCGTCCACCTTTCTCCGGTGAAATACCGAGCTTTCGTCGCCAACATCGCCAGGCGAGGCCTGCGCAAACGTTTCACCCGTTCGCTGTCAAGAAAACCTTGTCAAAAAAGCTGATAGCAGCTTGCCAATATGCCAACGCCTTGGCATAACGGTGCCAAAAAAAGGCCTACAAGGACGTTCCTGATGCGCACCGTGAAAAAGGCTCTGCTGGTTGTCGGCGTGATCGTGCTGGCGGTCGTCGGGGTGGTGGTCTACTACGTCGCCAATCCCAACCTGCCCCACTACCAGGCGCCGAGCGAGGTACGCTACCTGCCGCAATGGAAGGACGAGGCCCGCCAGCGCTTCTACTACACGCCCCAGGGCACCCTGGTGAAAGGCCTGCACTACGACTGGTTCACCGCCCTCGAACTGCCCTTCTCCGAAGAACCCTTCGCCGCCCCCGAATACCTCGCCCGCTTCGGCTTCCTCGTCGATCCGCAGCAGAAGGCCAGCGACCTCAACCCCGGCAACCTGCCGGTGGGCTTCAGCCAGCACCGCGACGAGAAGACCGGCACCCGCTACCTGGACATCACCTGCGCCGCCTGCCACACCGGCGAACTGCGCTACCAGGGCAAGTCGCTGCGCATCGACGGCGGCGCCGCCATGCACTCCATCGCCGCCACCGTGCCGACCCTGCGCGGCGGCGCCTTCGGCCAGGCGCTCGGCGCGAGCATGGCCGCCACCTACTACAACCCGTTCAAGTTCAACCGCTTCGCCAGGAAAGTCCTCGGCGAACGCTACGAACAGGACAAGTCGCAACTGCGCGCCGACTTCAAGGCCGTACTCGACACCCTCCTGCGCACCGCCTGGAACGACACCCGCCGCCACCTCTACCCCACCGAGGAAGGCCCCGGCCGCACCGACGCTTTCGGGCGCATCGCCAACAGCGTCTTCGGCGATGCCATCGACCCGAGCAACTACCGCGTCGCCAACGCCCCGGTGAGCTATCCGCAGGTCTGGGACATCTGGAAATTCGACTGGGTGCAATGGAACGGCTCGGCCATGCAGCCGATGGCGCGCAACATCGGCGAGGCCCTCGGCGTCGGCGCGCGCCTGCAGATCTTCGACGAGCACGGCCAGCCGCTGCGGGGCGAGCAGCGCTACGCCTCCAGCGTACGCCTGCACGACCTGCACGCCCTGGAAGAAACCCTGCAACAGCTGAAACCGCCGACCTGGCCGGAAGACCTCTTCGGCCGCATCGACCTGCAACGCGCCTCCCAGGGCCGCGCCCTGTTCGAAGCCAACTGCGCCTTCTGCCATGCACCCAAGGTGCAACCGGCGGAATACACCGCCCCCGGACGCAATCCCGAGTGGCGCATGCACATGGTGCCGACCGAGGTGATCGGCACCGACCCGACCACCGCCGACAACATCGCCGACCACCGCTACGACCTGCGCAAGCTCGGCTGGAGCGTCGACGAACTGGCGCGGATGAACGTCCAGCTGATCGGCGCCGATCCGCAGCAACTCGACCTCTCGCAACTGTCCTCGGCCAAGGGCCTGGCCTACATCACCGCCTTCGTCGAGCAGCGCGCCTACCGGGACGCCGGCATCCCGCCGGAACAGCAGAAGACCATGAACGGCTTCGACCTACCGATCGGCGTACAGGAACTGCGCGCCTACAAGGCCCGCCCGCTGGACGGCGTCTGGGCGACCCCGCCGTTCCTGCACAACGGCTCGGTGCCCAACCTGTTCCAACTGCTCTCCCCGGCCGCCGAACGCTCGCCGCAGTTCTACGTCGGCACCTTCGAATTCGATCCGAAATTCGTTGGATTCCGCACCGAGAAATTCCCCGGCGGCTTCCTCCTCGACACCCGTCTCACCGGCAACCGCAACAGCGGCCACGAATTCCGCGACGGCTGCCGGCAGAACGGCGTGATCGGCCGCGCCCTCAGCCCGGAAGAACGCTGGGCGCTGGTGGAATACCTGAAGGTGCTCGGCAACCCCGAATTCGAGCGCCGCCTGGTCCCGGCCCAGACCCCACCCTGGACGCCCGGCCCGAAATGCCCGGCGCCGGAGCAACGGACCGCGCAACGCTGAACCTGGGAAATGGAGAAGCGCGAGGCATGGCGCCGCCGCCCCTCTCCACCCCGAGCAGCCCCTCTCCCTTCAGGGGGGACGCCTAGCCAGAGGACGGGGAGAAGCAATCGTGGCGCACTCCCCGCCCAAGAAGAATAAAAGCCCACAGCCAACGCACACCACCAAGGACACCCACTCCATGCGCGCACTCCTCACCCACGCCTGGCTGTTCCTCGGCAAATGGCTCGGCCGCCTGCTCCTCCTGCTGCTGGCCGTCGGCCTCGGCGGCTGGGCCATCGGCAGCCTCTACTACGCCTGGAAATTCTCCGGCCCGGTGTCCGCGGAAGAGCAGATCGCCCCGGACGAAGCCCGCATCACCCAGGCGATCATCCAGGACGCCATCCGCGTGGTCGAACAGCACCGCGACAACACCCGCGTCCTGCGCGATGCCCACGCCAAGGCCCACGGCTGCGTGAAGGCCGAGTTCAAGGTACGCGCCGACCTCGACCCGACCCTGCGTCGCGGCGTGTTCGCCGAAGCGGGCAAGAGCTGGAACGCCTGGGTACGCTTCTCCAACGGCAACGCCTACCCGCAGTTCGACAGCAAGAACGACGCGCGCGGCATGGCCATCAAGCTGCTCGACGTGCCCGGCGAAAAACTCCTGCCCGGCCGCGGCCATGACGGCGAGCAGGACTTCGTCATGTTCAACCAGCCGGTGTTCTTCATCCGCGACATCGCCGAATACCGGCAGAACTTCGCCGCCCAGGCCGACGGCAAGAAAGCCCTGGCCTTCTTCCCCAACTGGAACCCCACCAGTTGGGAACTGCGCCACCTGCTGATCGCCCTGCGCACCCTCGCCCCCGCCCCGGACAGCCCGCTGCACGCCGGCTACAACGGCATCTCGCCGTACAAGCTGGGCGAACACAACATCAAGTTCCGCGTCGTCCCCGCCCCGGAGAAGTGCCCGGCCTACCAGCTACCGAAGCAGAACCAGGACCTGCCCAACTTCCTCCGCGCCGCCCTGTACCAGCAACTGTCCATCGACCGCACCCCCGCCTGCTACGCCTTCCAGGTGCAGCGCCAGGACCCGGGCAAGTACATGCCCATCGAAGACACCAGCGTCGAATGGAAGGAGTCGGACGCGCCCTTCGCTACCATAGCCGACATCATTGTGCCAGCTCAGGATTTCGATAGCCGGGAACAGAACCTGTTCTGTGACAACCTCTCGTTCAACCCCTGGCACGCGCTGCCGGAGCATCGGCCGATCGGCGGGATCAACCGGTTGCGGAAGGCGGTTTACGAGGCGGTCAGTGGGTATAGGTTGGGGAGGAATGGGTGAGGGGTTGGGTGGAAGGTAGCTGCGTATGGCGTCTCTCATGGGTGTCTATCATGGGTATTGATTTCGTCAATCTGGACTGGCAGAAAACGGCCAGTAGCTGTCGCTCGCCTATGGTTGCTCCAGATCTGAAGCCGTCATTAAGGGTTTAAAGCGGGGGCAACTCTCGCCGGGATTATCTCTGGACATCAGCGCTCCGCCCGAACAGTACAGGCCAGCGCTGTGAAGTTCGAAGCTGCTGCTGAAGAGGAGGCCTGAAGATTAGCCCGGGGCGAGACACCTGTTTACTGGCCATCTAAAAGACTGCAACAACCTGTTGGAAAGCTTGGATGCGCACAGCCCGAACTGCAACTAGAACCGGCAAGCACCTAAACGCACGTAGCGAACGAAACAAACCTTATGAAAAATGGCACTCTGCCATGTGATTTCGTCTAGTATTGGTAAGTGCGTAACAGAGAGGGCGAGACCTCGCTGTCGTTCTTCCCGTACGCGCATTTCGTTGCAATGTAGTGCTGGAGTTTTCTGATGGCTTTCGATGCGTCTCCTTCTTGGAGCGGCTTCAATTACCAAGGTAAGGTCGCTCTCTACTACGCCCTAAGGCTGATAAACGCAAAGCCTGTAGGCGCAGATCTGTCGAGTTACAGCTTGATGCTTGAGTCCACTGAGGACTTCGAGATCCAGCACGATGGAGATCCCGTCTCTTTCCATCAAGTCAAAGCATATAACTCTAGCACTTACAGTGACTACTCCGATGCTCTGTTCGGGATTATCCTGGAACTATGCAAGCAACCAGGCGTTACCGGGCTAATCCACACTTGGAAGTTAATAAACCCCAAGCCTGGCTTTCAGAACCTGACAACATCGATAAGAGATGACCTGAACACCATTCTCGCTCAGTACCAAAATACAAATCCCAAGATTGGGAGTACGGTGCTCGAAAAGGCCGTTTCCAATGAAACAAGTATTCCTAAGCAAGCAGCCAGATTAAGGGCCGCCTTCAAGGGTAAGACCGCAGATCAGTTATACGCGCATTTAGACTCGATCCTGAATGGCAAAAATAACGCTCTAGCCAGACTTGATTCTTATCAATATGACGATGGCAACAGGTTCTGCAGCCTAGACAACATCAACACCAAGATAAAGTCGGAAATCTCTAACGCACTGACTATCAGAGAGACCATTGTCACATCTGAGCATCTGGAAAAAATCTTCCACTGTTTCCTAGGGATGATCGACCAATACATCATCCATCGGCACAAGACCAAACAGCAAGGCACGAAAATCCCAATAACCTTTGAGGAGATAGTTCGAGCCCTTGACGTCGACCATGAAGATATTGGCAAAGAATACCTAGCCTGTAAATTTAAAGAAAAATTTGCCTATTTGATCGATGAATACATGGGCGACCAAGACGACTATGCAGATCCAGGCCAAGGCGAACAGTGCAATCTAAAAGAAGCAAAAAAACTTCTACTAGGCTTAAGCGCCACGGATCTATGGTCGCACTATCGAGGCTTCTCGCCTCAAATTTATCTTGATCATACTAACAACACGGAAAATGCCTTTGCAACAAACCTAGAAGGCATTCGACATGTGCTTATAAAAGCTCTACACGCCATCAACTTTCAGCGCGCCTCGCATAACGAGGTCAAGTATAAGTTTACGTATCGCACAACAACGCCGCCGCATCAGCATTACCTACCAACCACCATTACAAATGCAGCACGGGTTAGCCAGACAAAAAGAAAAATCATAGACAATCCGAGCATGAGCGAGATACTATTCGAAGTTGAAAATCTTATATACGGCGGTTTGGAATCTCACTCATTCTCGCCCACATTGATGGTGCATACAGAGGCTCCGAAACCAGAAAACGCAGACCCCCGCTCTAAAAGAGACGAAGTCTTGAATTTTATAACCCTAGTCCCTATAGCGACTGCGAAGGATGAATTGGCATAATGATAAGTATCATCAATAACATCTTATCCAGCAATGGTTATAAACAGGTCGACATGGAGACTTCTCTCGATAATGACTCCATCTACCTTTTCTGCCCATCCGAGAGAAGCAAGCGGGAAGAGTACTTCGTCACTATACAGCTCCAAACGCAATCCGACGCAGCGGCACAGAAGATACTAGAAGAGAAAGCGCAAGAGCTATTCGAGGCAATCAGCAACTCGGGAAAAGTAGACCGGCCCTTCGAGAAGAACTGCACCATGCTTATCTGCCACGAAGAGGAAGGGATCAGCAGGCAAACAATACTTGCCCTCGAAGAAGATCAGTATAATTTTAAGAAGAACGTTATCACCTACACCCCAGGGGACCTCGCAACTCTAAAAGCCCACCTCTCAGAGGGCGGGATAAAGAAAATAACCAATGACGCCATAAATGAGATAATCAATTCAGAAGGCGGAAGAAACTTTCTGGCATTTAAGGGCAATCACCCGAACAGTAAAGGCTACTATTCGCTCACACTAAAGACTGCACTCAAGTTGCCATTTATTACTTACAGCCCGCAGGAACAGCAACTCACCAACTTGAGTAGCGAGATCGAGAACTCTCTCAGCCCACATCAATCTTCGATCTACAGTCAATTGATGGAATCTGAGGCAGAATGGACTGATGATAATATCCATCATCAAGTCGCGAAAATTTGGGGAGGCTTGGCATGATCCACCTCAACAAAATCACACTCAAGAACTTCAAAATATTTGGTGGCGAGCCATACACCATCAGCTTTGAGGACAGCAATCTCGTTCTGCTTGATGGGCCAAATGGATATGGAAAGACATCAGTCTTCGATGCTATTGAGCTAGGCCTTACAGGAAATATCACTCGTCTTATTTCTCTTGAGAACCGTCAAAACCCAGCCGACATAGTTGTTGCGCATAACGGCGCAGAAAACGTTGAGATCATTCTGGAATTCAAAAATAAAGACTCTAAGCTAAAAATATTTCAAAGAAAACTAAAGACTCAAATTCCCAATATATCCAAGAGAATCTCTAGATTCGCAGAGCTTTGGGAGCTCAACGAAATCATAGATGGGAAATCCTTCCCAACGCACCAGAATGCACTGGAGCAATACTTTGATAGCCAGAACTTCCCGCGAGACTTCTTGCTATTTCATTACGTGCAGCAAGAAGAAACCGCTAGGTTCCTGAAGACGAACAACGAAACCCAAAGGGCTGAAGAGCTTGCACAACTGTTTGGCAATACGCGGGAAGCAGATGAGCGACTTAGTAAGCTAGCAGATATTTCTCGCAAGGTTGCAGCTTCCAAAAGAAGCGTCACGTCGCGGATCGAGAGCATTAAATATCTGTATAAAATCGATGATAATACCAGCATCGCAGCCGGAGACATCGAGCCACACGTTTATGCTTTCCCATGGCTAGCCAAGGCCAATAAGAGTCCCTTCTGGGACGCAATTACGATTTCGGAGTTAAATCAGGAGAAACTTAACAGCTCCTTGGTAGAGATCAACTACACTAAGAGTCTTCTTGCGCATCAGCACTTTTTCGTAAGAAGCCGCCGATTTGAAAATGCCGCTCTCCAGCGAGAGGTGCTTGAACTCTATATTGGTTACTATAATTCGATAAATGATCATGATCTGCACATCACTAGGAGCAGCACGTATCAATTAATCCGGCAGTCCTATACGACGCTTAAAAGTGGTGACTCGAAACTAATTCGCACCATTAATAGCTTTGAGACCATCTTCCAAGCCTTGACCCTCGGAAGCAGCGCCGCATTTGAAACTGCCCTCCAAACACTCATCGAAGAGGAGAACAAAGCGAGTGGTTTGAGCTCCATTTACTCCGAGCTCCTCAATCACCACGATGCCATGTCTGCCGGACTTCAGAAGGTGCCAAACGAGGCTGCCTGCTTGCTTTGCGGGCACGACTATAAGACTCATGATGCGCTGGCTCACGCCATTGCTCAGCATGGCCATCTAATTCGCTCACAACTCTCAGGGCAGGATCGGCAACTGGTGGCGGCGAGGGATTCTTTCAACACGATTCATCTCTCTCCCTTGCTCCAGACCTGTGCCACTTATCTCGAGCGGACGGCGGCTTCCACCCAAGAGGACTTACTCGCACTATCTAAAGCGCTAGCTGCAAAAGAGCGCTTTGAGAAGCTCAGAAAATGGCTACTGTCGGAACGCATTGAGCATGATGACTTGCTTGCAACGACGTTTCCGGTTCAAGGCGGATATAACTACATTGCCGAGGCGACCGGAAACTTATGTGAGCGGATACGCTCGGCAATCGGTGCAGCACCAGAGGGCTATTACGAAGCCAACGGCGCCAATGTATTTGAAAGAATTTATAGGGATTATTTCAACGGCGAACAGGACAAGTTGGCTCTGGTGAGCATCGACCTGCTAGATAAGAAAGAGATCTACATCAAGAGCCTCTATTTCAACTCGCTGAAGGAGATATCCGAAGAGCTCGCCAAGCTGCTGAAACAGTATGAAAATTTAGAGCGTGCTGCATCAGACGTGGGTGAGCTCATAACAATAGTTCGGACTCAGATCCGGCAGTACCGGAAAAAGCTGATCACCGACATCGAGATTCCCTTCTACATTTACTCCGGTAAGATCCTCCAGACCCATCAGGCTGGGCTTGGCCATGGCATATTCATCAAAGACCCAACGGGTGAAGATGAGCTGAAGAACGTGCGCCTCGTTTCCAACTGGGAAAGCGACCACGATATTCTCAACACCATGAGCTCCGGGCAGATTTCCGCTGTAGTCATCGCTTTGACTCTGGCACTGCATCGGGTCTACTCTACTAAGTTTTCTAGCATTCTCATCGATGACCCTGTCCAGACTATGGACGACATTAACATGGCCTCTCTGGTCGAGGTGCTGCGTAACGACTTCAGCGAGAAGCAGATCATCCTGTCCACGCATGAGGACAAAGTAGCTAGGTACTTCACCTACAAGTATTTGAAGCACAGCGAGAACGTCAAAATCATCAACCTTATGCAAAGGAAAGAGTACGTTCCAAGCAACAAATATCTCTACAGATCGGAAAGCGCCAGCTAATTCCCGCCCGACAGAGTGGTTAGGCGATCAAGTTGCTTAAGCTTCTATTCTATTTGATCGGCACTTTCGGTGCGATTTCTATCGGCCACGTTCGGTCTAATAATGGCACAGAGCGTCCGCTTTTAGCTTTCTTGCTTCTCGCAACCGGTCGCTTTGGGTCGACTCCAGCCTTTCACGACTGTCAGCCCCGACCCAAAGCGGTTATCCACATGCGTGTCGGCTGGAATGTGTGCCGGTCTCTGACGCGACCGCGCGATCTGGCTATACGTTGACCTACTGACTGGATCCTGCGGCGCTAATGTCGAACGGCATCAAAAGGATAGTCCTCTATACGATAAATCAAGGCTTTCGACCAGTAGCGTTCTTACCAGCCCTCAGGCAGAGCCAGCCCAAGCTTTGCGAGCTCTTCCTTCAGCTTATCCCGCTGCCGTTCTGCTTCCGCCATGCGCTCCTGCTCGCTTCCCTCATAGTTAGTGTGCAGCCAAGCCGATGGGATAGGAAGCATGCCCACTGTTATGGAGGCTCTGTCGCTCTGGATGTGCTGATGAATTCGTCGAATGGTCGAGAACTGACCGCGCTCAGGAACGCCCGCGCCTTCCACTTCTCCCACTTTGCTGAGCACCAAGCGCATTGCGGGCGACTGATACAGCCGCAGTTGCAGCGACATCGAACGCCCTACGTTGCGGGGGATACCATTCAACGACCAAAACGTGTCCAGTGCAGACATGACGCCCGCAACACAAGTCGCCACACGAACAGGTGCGGGCTCATATCGGGTACTTCCGGTCTCGAAATACGTCTTTCCTAATAGGCCGATTGCCGCGCCAATCGCCTCCACGCGCGCACCCGTCTCCTTCCCGCCGGGTAACCCGGTCACCATGTCTTGTATCTTGTCGCCAATCGTCATTGCCACCATGGCTACCTTAGTGCCGAAGAAGTCTGCCCATACTTCAAGAGCCTTGGTGTCTTGGTTGGACTCATCTCGAAACCCGCCATGCACGTTGAGTAGGTGTGCTGTCTCGTGGCCCAGAACCAGGAGTATGAACATCATCCTCTCTAGGCTGTCGACCTCACATTCCGCGAGGTCAGTGCTGATCAGGATGCGTCCACTGTCTGCACTGCCTCTATATGCTGTGCGCGTGCCTTGCACAGAGATATTCATCACAAAGCCTGCCGTCGGGTAGAAGAATCCCTCTATGTCAGACTTGAATGCGTCAATTACGTCTCTTCCCTTTAGCACTTCTTCGATCCATTACTTATTTCCCCAATCTAATAGTATCAAAATCGATTCCCGTACATGTTGAGGTTTGAAGATGCTTCCTTGGCGGGGGTCTGCTTAGGCGGAATCATTACTGCGAGTCAGCTAAAATGAATGCGGTTCCCCAGAGGAGTTGCAACCCACGTTGCGGCGCTCCATGGCGAGCGCGAGGCGTTTCTTGCTCACAAGATTCAATCAGGCTTGGGCTGTCTCCATGACTTTGGCGTGGATGTCCGCTTCTGGCCGTATACAGCCGTTCCCTCCCCAAGCCATAGCCTCTCCCATACCTGGTCGGCACATCTATTATTGCCACCCGCAGAACCACAATCTCCCCCACTGCTAACCGCAATAGCTGCGGCTTGAGTAGTGCGGATTCGTTTTTTGGAATCTGGTGTTGGCGGGTATTGTGCTGCTGGCCCTCGCCCCAACCCTCTCCCGCACGCGGGAAAGGGCGCCGGGCGTGCCTTGTGGGTCGAGCGCCTCGCTCGGGCGCAGCCTGGAGCGATGTCTACCCTCCCCTAGCTCCGGGAATCTGGAATTCGGCCCCCAGCCCAGGCAACCAGAAGCACCGGAAACGCGCCCTGAATGATTTCAGATTCGCGCCGAAACCTTCGAAAGCCGTTTCCTCGCACCCGACAGCCGCCGAGGCTGCCCTGCGGCTTTCGCTGCGCAACGGCTAGTCGCCTACTTGCACCGGTCGCTCAGCCTGACCAGCGATGCGCCGTACACCGCGTCGTCTTCGGAAGCGAAGATCGCGTCGCCTTCGACGGAGGCGCCCGGCTTGAGGGTATCGGCGGTGAGTTCCTCGTCCACGGTATCCAGCCTGAAGGACTGGCCGGCGGCGGACTGCGCCACCAGGCAGCTGTTCTTCAGGCTGATCTCGCTCTTCGCCGCATTCACCAGGCGGACCTTGAAGGCCTGGGTGCGGAAGTGCTTGTCGCCGACGGATACGCTGCCCTTGTCGCCCTGGCGGGCGAAGACCATCACTGCGTCCGGCGCGGCGGCGAAGCCGAGGGAAGGAGCGGCCAGCAGGCCGGCCAGGGTCAGGGCCATTGCGTTCTTCATACTGATTTCCTTTGGCAAAGACTGAACGACCCGGTGATTTTCCGTGGGTCTTTTCGCCGCGATCAAGCGCAGTGCCAAGGAATGCGGGGCGCCTCGTGTTCTGCAAGTCGGAGGGTTTCCAGCGGAACTTTTCCCGCAACCGTGCTTCCAGGCGAAAACCGCTCGCTACGCGGAGCGCCGGTCTTCGGCCCCACACGATCCTCGCGCCCGCCAGGCTGTCCTCGAACGCTTGCAACCGAAGGCCAGGCGCTCGGCCAAGGCGCTGGCGGCGCAGAAGCTGTCGCCGGAGGGATGGCCGAGGATCAGGCGGACGTTCTTCGGTGGCATGTCGCGTTCGACTCCGCTGCGGGTGGCGAGCGGAGTCTGCGCTCGCCACCTTGTGGGAGAGTCACGACCGGGCGCCGTCCCGGTTGCGCCTCACTTGAACAGGCTCGACACCACCCGCGCCACGTGCTCGGCGCCCTTGCTGATCTCCTGCATGATGCCGGCCACGGTGGTGATCTGGTTGTTGTTCTCCTGGGCGCTGGACTCGATGGTCTGCATGTTGTGGTTGATCTGCTGGGTCAGCTTGACGTTCTCGGTGACCACGTTCTTGATCTCCACCGTGGCGCCGCTGGTGCGCGCCGCCAGTTGCCGCACCTCGTCGGCGACCACCGCGAAGCCGCGCCCCATGTCGCCGGCGCGAGCCGCCTCGATGGCGGCGTTGAGGGCCAGCAGGTTGGTCTGTTCGGCGACACTCTGGATGGTGGTGACGATGTTCTCGATGTCCTTGGTCTGGTGGGTGAGCTGGGAAATCAGGCCGACGGCGGTGTTGACCATCGACAGGGTCTTGGCCGACAGGGCGACGGACTGGTCGAGGGAGTCGATGCCGCGGGTGGAAATCTGCGCGGTCTCTTCCGCGGTGGAGAACGACAGCTCGGCGGCGCGCCGTACTTCCTCGTTGCGATTGACCTGTTCGGTAACGTCGATGGCGAACTTGATGACCTTGATTATCCGCCCCGAACCGTCCTTGACCGGGTTGTAGGTGGCTTCGATATGTACCCGCTCACCGGCGGCTGTGCGGCGCTCGAAATGCCCGCGGGAGAATTCGCCGTGCCGCAACCGGGCCCAGAAATCCGGGTTCTCCCGATAGAACTCGTCGAAGCAGAGCATGCGGTGGTGCTGGCCCTTGAGCGACTTGAGGCTGTAGCCGAAGAGACGCAGGAAGTTTTCGTTGGCATCGAGTATCTCGCCGTCCGGGGTGAACTCGATGACGGCCATGGACTGGCGTATGGAGTCGTTGATCGCGTTGAGCAGGAGCAGTTCGGAATGGTTGCGGGTCACGTCGGCGGCGATCTTCAGCACCTCGACGACCGCCCCTTCGGCATTCTTCACCGGGAAATAGGTGGCCTCCAGCCAGATCGGCGACCCGTCGCGTCGCAGGCGCTTGAACACACCGCGCTGGGGCGTGCCGCTGGCCAGTTCCTTCCAGAAGCGCACGTAGGCGGCAGAGGCCTGGTAGTCCTCTTCGCAGAAGATCCGGTGGTGCTTGCCGACCAGTTCGTCCGCCGAATAGCCGACCGCCGCGAGGAACAGCGGGTTGGCGGACAGTATCTGGCCATCGGGAGTGAATCGGATGGTGGCGACGTTCTGCCCGATGGCCTCGAGTCGCCACGCTACATCTTCATCCTTGGCGGCGCTTTCGACCGCCCTGCTTTTTCTGCCGAAGAGCATCGCGCACGACTCCTTGATGGCACCTGTCCATCGCGAGGGAGTGGAGAACCGGAGATAGTCGTCCTGCCGCTATACGCCAGTGTAGATCGGGCCCGGCAACTTTCCTCGGCGCTCGCGGCACCGTCCGTCCCCTGCCGGGCGGGGCCCCGCGCCCGCGCCATCAGCCAGGCGCGAGCCACGCAAGCGCCGGCCCGCGCTATGATCGCTACGCCCTGCCGATCGCGGTGGCCAAGGCCGGCATTGGCCAGAGGCGCCCGGCCTGACCGCGCTTCGACCTCGCGCCGTCGTCCCCCGACCCCCACCTCCAGGAGGAAGCACATGGCAACCGATCTCTACGCGCTGGCCGAACAGGTCGAGGACGAAGCGGGTTACCTGCGCTTCCTCGCCGCGCTGGCGGCGGACTGGGAGGAAGACCGCCGCCTCGCCGCCGCCAACCCGCCGAAACCGTTCGGCCCCAGCCCGCTGGGTTGGGAGAACGGCAGCATCGGTGGCTTCCTCGATGCCGCCGCGACCTGGGGCGAGGACTCCCGCGACGGCCTGCCGGGCTATTCCAGGCCGGAGAATGCCTGGCGGCGCGCGGCGCAACTGATGCTGGCGGGCAAGTTCTATGAATGACTTCAAGTCCGCCCTGGCGCCCTTCCCGCCCGGCTACCCGAGGGGCTTGCCGGGCAACCGGCGGCAGGTGCCGATACTGCATCGCGACGCAGACTTCCTCCTGCGCGCGCTGCAACCCGACGATTTCGTCCGGACCAGCCGCTACGAGAACGCCAACCGCGAGCACCTGGCGCCGTGGGAGCCGCTGCGCGACCCGGGGTATTTTTCCGTGGACAACGCCCGCGCCCGCACCCTGCTACAGGTGGCGAGCATGGACGAAGGCGAGGCGCTTCTCCTGCTGTTGCTCGATCCCGACGACGGCGAGGTGCTGGGGCGCTGCAGCTACACCAACATCGTCCGCGGGGTATTCCAGGCCTGCCACCTGGGCTTTTCCCTGGCCGCTGCGGCTCAGGGCCGCGGCCTGATGGCGCGTGCCCTGCGGGTAGCCAACCGGTATTGCTTCGAGCAGCTCAGCCTGCACCGGATCATGGCCAGCCACCTGCCGCGCAACGCACGCAGCGAGCGCCTGCTGGAAAGCCTCGGCTTCGAGAGGGAGGGCTACGCCCGCGCCTACCTGAAGATCGCCGGGGTCTGGGAAGACCATGTGCTACGGGCGCTGGTGGACGCTCCGCGCTGAACCGACGTGCAAACGCGGAACGGGACGCCAGGCGTCCCGTTCCGCTCACCAGGCCTACCGGTCAGCCGCGGGCGAGGTCGCCACGCAGTTCGCGGGCGGCGGCGACCATGTTCACCAGCGCTGCCTCGGTTTCCGGCCAGGCGCGGGTCTTCAGGCCGCAGTCCGGGTTGACCCAGAGCCGCTCGGCGGGTATCCGCCGGGCTGCCTTGCGCAGCAGCGCGACGATCTCTTCCCGGCTCGGCACGCGCGGCGAATGGATGTCGTAGACGCCCGGACCGATCTCGTTCGGGTAGTCGAACTGCTCGAAGGCCTCCAGCAGCTCCATGTCCGAACGCGAGGTCTCGATGGTGATCACGTCGGCGTCCATGGCGGCGATGGACTCGATCACATCGTTGAACTCGCTGTAGCACATGTGCGTATGGATCTGGGTTTCGTCGCGGACTCCGGAGGCGCACAGGCGGAAGGCCTCGGTGGCCCACTCCAGGTAGTGCGGCCAGGCGTTGCGGCGCAGCGGCAGGCCTTCGCGGAAAGCCGCCTCGTCGATCTGCACGATCCTGATGCCGGCCGCCTCCAGGTCGACCACTTCGTCGCGGATCGCCAGGGCCAACTGGCGCGCCTGCACCTCGCGAGACACGTCCTCGCGCGGGAAGGACCACATCAGCATGGTCACCGGGCCGGTCAGCATGCCCTTCATCACCTTGTCGGTAAGGCTCTGGGCGTACCTGATCCACTCCACGGTCATGGCCCGCGGACGGCTCAGGTCGCCATAGATCACCGCCGGCTTCACGCAGCGCGAGCCGTAGCTCTGCACCCAGCCAAAGCGGGTGAAGACGTAGCCGTCCAGTTGCTCGGCGAAGTACTCGACCATGTCGTTGCGCTCGGCTTCGCCGTGCACCAGCACGTCCAGCCCCAGTTGTTCCTGGATCTGCACCGCATGGCGGATCTCGCTGTGCATCGCCTCGATGTACTCGGCCTCGCTCAGCTTGCCCTGCTTGAACGACTGGCGGGCCAGGCGGATCGACGAGGTCTGCGGGAAGGAGCCGATGGTGGTGGTCGGGAACGCCGGCAGGTCGAGCCCGGCACGCTGCCTGGCGATGCGTTCGGCGAACGGCGAGCGGCGCTGGGCGTCGCTTGCCTTGATCGCGGCCAGGCGCGCCTGCACGGCCGGCTTGTGGATTCGCGGCGAGGAAGCGCGGCTGGCCTGGACCGCACGGCTCTCTTCCAGGGCGGCAAGCACCTCGGCGGCTTCCGGCTCAGTGGCGGCACGGGCCAGCACCGCGACTTCGCGGCACTTCTGCACGGCGAAGGCCAGCCAGCTCTTCAGCTCGGCGTCCAGCCCGTCTTCGCGTTCCAGGTCCACCGGGCTGTGCAGCAGCGAGCAGGACGGCGCGACCCACAGCCGCTCGCCCAGGCGCTCCCGGGCATGGCGCACCACCTCCAGGGCTTTTTCCAGGTCGCAGCGCCAGACGTTGCGCCCGTTGACCAGGCCCAGCGAGACGACCTTGTAGGCCGGCAGGCGGTCGAGGATGCTCGGATACTGTTCCGGCGCTCGCACCAGGTCGATGTGCAGGCCGTCCACCGGGAGGTTGGCGGCCAGGCCCAGGTTGTCTTCCAGGCCGCCGAAGTAGGTGGCGACCAGCTTCTTCAGCGGCTCGCTCTGTAGCAGATTGTAGGCGCGCTCGAAGGCATTCTTCCATGCCTGCGGCAGGTCGAGGACCAGGATCGGCTCGTCAATCTGCACCCACTCCACGCCCTGGCCGGCGAGACGACGCAAGATCTGGCCGTAGAGCGGCAGCAGGCGGTCCAGCAGGTCGAGCCTGTCGAACTCGGCGCCCTTGGCCTTGCCCAGCCACAGGTAGGTCAGCGGACCGATCAGCACCGGCTTCACCTGGTGGCCGAGGGCCCTGGCCTCGTCGACCTCCTCGAACAGTTGTTCCCAGCTCAGCTGGAACTGCTGGTCGGCGCTGAACTCGGGGACCAGGTAGTGATAGTTGGTGTCGAACCACTTGGTCATTTCCTGGGCATGGGCACCGCCGCAACAACTGTCGTCGCTGACGCCACGGGCCATGCCGAACAGGGTATGCAGGGTCGGCCCGGCCTCGCCGTGCGCCCGGAAGCGCTCGGGGATCACGCCGAAGGTCAGCGAATGGGTCAGCACCTGGTCATACCAGGCGAAATCGCCGACCGGCAGCAACTGGATGCCGGCGTCCTTCTGTACCTGCCAGTGGGCGGCGCGCAGCTGCCGGCCGACGGCCCGCAGGCCGGCCTCGTCCAGCTCGCCCTTCCAGAACGCTTCCTGGGCTTTTTTCAGTTCGCGATCGCGTCCGATGCGTGGGAAGCCGAGAGTGTGGGCCAGGGCCATGGGTGTTCCTCCAGTCGAAAGGTCGATGGAGGGATTCTCGGGAGACTCATGCCATGAGACAAACTCAATTTCTTCGTGATGAAATCAAGTTTCCCTCATGATCATCCTCGCACCCTGACCTCGGCGCCCTCCTCACTTGCGCTTGCGGATCGCCATGCGCCGAGGCTTGAGGCCGCCAGCCGCGGCAGCGCCGGCCTCGCCGTCGACCACGGGCTGCATCCTGGCTCGCGCCGCGTGCAGCTTCTTGTAGCTGTCGATCAGCCGCAGGTGCCGGTCGAGCCCTTCCAGCTTCATGCTGGTCGGCGTCAGGCCGAAGAAGCGCACGCTGCCGTCCACCGAGCCCAGCGCGGCGTCCATCCGCGCGTCGCCGAACATGCGGCGAAAATTGGCCTCGTAGTCGGCGATCTCCAGCTCGTCGTCGAGGACGACCTCCAGCACCACGTTCAGCGCCTGGTAGAACAGGCCGCGCTCGACGCTGTTGTCGTTGTACTGGAGGAACGCCTCCACGCCTTCCTTGGCGTCTTCGAAGCGCTTCAGGGCGAGGCCGATGAGCACTTTCAGCTCGAGGATGGTCAGTTGGCCCCAGACCGTGTTGTCGTCGAACTCGACGCCGATCAGCGTGGTGATGTCGGTGTAGTCGTCCACCTCGCAGTCTTCCAGGCGCTCCAGCAACGCCCCGAGCGCTGCGTCGTCGAGGCGGTGCAGGTTGAGGATGTCCTCGCGGAACGCCAGGGCCTTGTTGGTGTTGTCCCAGATCAGGTCTTCCACCGGATAGATTTCCGAGTAGCCCGGCACCAGGATCCGGCAGGCCGTAGCGCCGAGGTGCTCGTACACCGCCATGTAGACCTGCTTGCCCATGGTTTCGAGGATGCCGAACAGGGTCGCGGCTTCCTCGGCGTTGGCAGCCTCGCCCTGCCGGGTGAAGTCCCACTCGACGAACGGGAAATCGGCCTTGGCGCTGAAGAAGCGCCAGGACACCACGCCGCTGGAATCGATGAAATGCTCGACGAAGTTGTTCGGCTCGGTCAGCGCATGGCTTTCGAAGGTCGGCTGGGGCAGGTCGTTCAGGCCTTCGAAGCTGCGCCCCTGGAGCAGTTCGGTCAGGCTGCGCTCCAGGGCCACCTCGAAGCTCGGGTGGGCGCCGAAGGAAGCGAACACGCCGCCGGTGCGCGGATTCATCAGGGTCACGCACATCACCGGGAATTCGCCGCCCAGCGAGGCGTCCTTGACCAGTACCGGGAAGCCCTGCTCTTCCAGGCCGCGGATCCCGGCGAGGATGCCCGGGTACTTGGCCAGCACCTCCGGCGGCACGTCCGGCAGCGCCAGTTCGCCTTCGAGGATTTGCCGCTTGACCGCACGCTCGAAGATCTCCGACAGGCACTGCACCTGCGCTTCGGCCAGGGTATTACCGGCGCTCATGCCGTTGCTGAGGTAGAGGTTCTCGATCAGGTTGGAGGGGAAATACACCACCTGGCCGTCGGACTGGCGCACGAAGGGCAAGGCGCAGATACCGCGCTGCACATTGCCCGAGTTGGTGTCGTACAGGTGCGAGCCGCGCAGCTCGCCGTCGGGGTCGTAGATCGCCAGGCAATGGCCGTCGAGCAGTCCCAGCGGCAGCGCATCGTCGCGGCCGGGCTTGAACCAGCGTTCGTCCGGGTAATGGACGAACGCCGCATTGGCGATCTCTTCTCCCCAGTACTGGTCGTTGTAGAAGAAGTTGCAGTTCAGCCGCTCGATGAATTCGCCCAGCGCCGAGGCCAGCGCGCTTTCCTTGCTCGCGCCCTTGCCGTTGGTGAAGCACATCGGCGACTGCGCATCGCGGATGTGCAGCGACCAGACGTTGGGCACGATGTTGCGCCAGGAGGCGATCTCGATCTTCATGCCGAGGCCGGCGAGGATGGCCGACAGGTTGGCGATGGTCTGCTCCAGCGGCAGGTCCTTGCCCGGGATGCGCGTGCAGCCGGCGGCATCGGTGCCGGGCATCAGCAGCGCCTGGGCGTCGGCATCGAGGTTGTCGACCTCCTCGATGACGAACTCGGGCCCGGTCTGCACCACCTTCTTCACCGTGCAGCGGTCGATGGAGCGGAGGATGCCCTGGCGGTCCTTCTCCGAGATGTCGGCCGGCAGTTCCACCTGGATCTTGAAGATCTGCCGGTAGCGGTTCTCCGGGTCGACGATGTTGTTCTGCGACAGACGTATGTTGTCGGTGGGGATGTTGCGCGTCTGGCAGTACAGCTTGACGAAGTAGGCGGCACACAGCGCCGACGACGCCAGGAAGTAGTCGAACGGCCCCGGCGCGGAGCCGTCGCCCTTGTAGCGAATCGGCTGGTCGGCGATCACCGTGAAATCATCGAACCTGGCTTCCAGTCGAAGGTTATCGAGAAAATTGACCTTTACTTCCACGGCGAGCACCAAGAGAAACGGAAACCGGCCATTATCCGGGAACTCCGGGCAAAAGTCCCAGCTCTCCGCCGTACGCGTCGCTACTTGCCGGCCTCCCCGCCGCTCTCCGGCACGTAGATCATCCGTCCGTCGGCCAAGCGGTAGGTCACCCCGGCGCGGCTGCCCTGCCCTTCGCCGATCTCGCCGCTGGCCTGGTAGCGCTTCAGCTCCTTGCCATCCTTGACCAGCATGCGCATGTCCGCCTCGCCGGGATTCTCGACCACCACCACCTTGTCCTGGCTGAACGGGTTGAGCGGGTTCTGCACGATGACGATCAGGAGGATGCCGATCACCACCAGGAACAGGTCGATCAGGTTGACCATCGAGAGGATCGGGTCGTCCGCCTCGTCGTGTTCGAGGAAGCGCATCAGCCGGCCTCCCGCGCACGTTCGACGGCGCGCAGTTCCTGGAGCAGCCAGCGGCGACGCAAGGTAAGGATGAAGAAGGTGATGCTGGCGGCGACCAGGGCCAGGATCACCGCGGAAAACGCCACCACCAGGTTCTCGCCGATCCCCTGGGCGTCGTTGCGGGTCAGCGCCAGCAGTGCCGGTCCCATGGGGATCATGGTCGCCACCAGGCCGAGCATCGGCGCGCTGCGCGAGGTGATCCGCAGCCATTCCAGGCGCTGCATGATCCACAGTTCGAGGTCGTCGCTGTTGCCGCCATGCAGCGCCTGCCAGGCCGCCAGGCGCGAGCGGTAGCGCCCGCGACGGCGCTGCCAGGCTTCCATGGCGAAGCCGCCGAGGGCGACGAAGGCGTAGGCCAGCGCGGCGAGGATCAACAGCAGCACCGGCAGCAGGAACAGGCGGGTGAGTTCGTAGAGGCTGGTTTCCAGACCATTCATGAGCGATTTTCCATCGGACGACGATTGACTACGGATTGCCGGACGGCGCCGGCGGCGAACAGCGCGAGCAGCACGGCGGCGGCCAGCCGGAGCCACGGCTGCGGCTCGCCGGACGGCGGCGGCGCGACTTCTTCGAGGACGCGGCCGCTGACCGTTTCGCCGGCACCGGACGCGGCCGCGCCCTCTGCCTGCGCCGCGGCCTCGCCGAAACCGCCGGCCATCCGTTCGATGAATTCACGGGTGGTCGCCGCGCCGACCTCGCCGGCGCCGGCGGCCGCCAGTTGCCGCCAGCGCTCGGCCAGTTCGCGGCGGGTCTGCTCGCTGGCGTCCCAGTAGCCCTTGCGGATGGCCTCGGCCATGCGCGCGATGATCTGCGCCTGGGCGGTCGGATTGTGCGTTTCGAACCACTCGGCGAGACCCAGCTCGCGGCGGTCCATGACGAAGGTGTCGTGCAACGCCTGCCACTGGTCGGCGCGGACCATGGTGCGATCCGCCGCCTGCCAGCCCCACAGGTTGTTGGCCAGGTCGAGCATTTCCAGGCTGCCGGCGTAGCCCTCGCGCTGCATCGCGGCGATCCACTGCGGGCTGAGGTAGCGCCCGCGCAGCTCGCTGGCGAGGAACTGCGCGGCGGCCGTGGTGCGCGGCTGGCGCTGGCGCAGGTCGGCGATGTACAGCGCCGGGCTGGCGCCGTCGAGGTGGCGTACCGCCAGTGACAGGCCGCCGAGGTACTCGAACGGGTGGTCGGTGGAGAGCACGCCGTTGAGCGTCGAGGAGCGCGAGAGGATCGCCGCCTGTACGCCCTTCAACTGTTCGGCGAACAGGTTGCCGCCATCCAGCTTCACGCCCCAGTCGCGACTGCCATAGGCGTATTGCAAGCGCCCGAGGAACTGCTCGGCGAGCGCCGAGTCGTCGTCCCAGCGGGTGGAGTCGAGGGTCAGTTGCGTGACCCCGGTGCCGTAGTCGCCCGGCGCATTGCCGAACAGCCGCAGGCGCGACAGGCGCTGCGCCAGTGGCGCTTCGACGCCGCGTTCGCGCAGGCGCCGCTCCAGCGCCTGGCTGTTGCGCGCCAGCGGGTTGCCCGGCTCGTCCAGCGCGGCGAGGCGCTCGATGGCCTCGGCGAGCAGGCGCATGAAGCCGTCGAACTGGTCGCGGTAGACACTGGTCACCTGTAGCACCACGTCCACCCGTGGACGCCCCAGTTCCGCCGCCGGCACGATGTCCAGCGCCAGCAGGCGGCCACCGGCGTCCCAGCGCGGGCGCAGGCCGAGGGCGTGCAGCGCCTGGCTTTCGACGATGCCCAGGTGGCGCATGGTTTCCGACGACCAGAGGCTGAAGGCGAGCTTTTCCGGCGCCCTGCCCTGGTGCTCGGCGCGGTAGCTTTCCAGCAGTTGGCCGAAGGCCTCGGCGCCGGCTTCGTAGGCGGCGCGGGTCGGTACCTTGTCGGCCTCGAAGGCGAACAGGTTGCGCCCGCTGGGTACCTGCGGATTGCGGATCGGATCGCCGCCCGGCCCGGGCGCGACGAAGCGCCCGGCGAGGCCGGCGAGCAGCGCCTCCAGTTCGCCGGTGTCGGCGAGCTGGCGGTCCAGTTCGCGGGCGCGCAGCAACTGCTCGCGCAGGCGCGGATCGGCCACCTTGGCGATCTCGCCGCCGTCGCGCAGGTAGCGTTGCAGCGTGCGGTAGGCACGACCTTCCCGCAGCGCCCTGAAATCGGCGGCGAACAGTTCGTCGGGGTCGAGACCGAGCGCGCGGTAGTAGGGCTCGCCGAGCTGCTGCATGACGGTGCCCAGGCGCAGCTCCGGCGAGGCGGCGACACCGAAGGTGTGCAGCCCCAGCGGCATCGCCGAGCCGGCCAGTCGGTGCAGGTGGTCGTGGAGCACGCCGAGGAACGCCGGGAAATCCTCGCGCATCGCTGCCTCGCTCCAGCCCAGGTCGTCGTTCATGTGCGCCGCCCGCACCGCCGCGCGGATCTGCTCGGCGCTGCGTTCGCGCACCGCGCCCTCGTCCAGTTGCTGGTATTCGTGGATCAACTGGTGCAGGTCGCGCAGTTCGTCGTACAGCCCGGCCGGGGCGAACGACGGCGTCTGGTGGCTGACGGTGACCGCGCGCCCGCGCCGGCGCGCCTGGATCGCCTCGCCAACGTTGTCCTGGATGTACGGGTAGAACACCGGCAGGTCGCCGAGCGCCCGCAGCGGGTAGTCGCCCACCGCCAGCCCGCGGTCCTTGCCGGGTAGCCATTCCTGGGTGCCATGGGTGCCGAAATGGATCAGCGCGTCGGCGCCGAAACCCTCGCGGACGAACTGGTAGACCGCCAGGTAGAGATGGTCCGGCGGCACCGCGCTGTCGTGGTAGGCCTCGCCCGGACGGCCGGCGCGCGGCGGCTGCGGCAACAGCAGCAGATTACCCAGGCGCGCCGCCGGGAACACGAAGCGTCGCTGGCCGTCGATATCGCGCAAGGCCCAATGTCGACGCGGGTCGCCCCAGCGCGCGCGCATCTCCTCGCGCAGATCCGCCGGCAGCGCCTCGAACCAGTGCAGGTAGGCGTCCAGCGGCAGGCTCGCGGCGAGGCCGTCGCGATACAGCGCGTCCAGGGTCTGCGGTCGGTAGTAGCCGCCGAGCAGGCGCTGGGCAGTATCGATCAGCGCGCTTTCGTCGCTCGTCGCAACCCGGTAGCCGGCCGCCCGCAGCGCTTCGCCGAGACGGGCCAGGCTGGCCGGTACATTGAGATGCGAGGCGGCGACGTTCTTCTCGCCCTCCGGGTGGTTCCAGAACATCAGCGCCAGGTGCTTGTCCGCCGCCGGCAGGCGACGCAGGCGCAGCAGCCGGTCGAGCTTGTCCAGCAGGGCCTCGGCCTGCCCGGCCATCAGCTTCGGCTCGCCGTTCTCCAAGGCGCTGATCACCAGCGGATCGCTCATTCCCCAGGTTTCCGGCATGCCGAGGAAGGCCGCCGCGGTACGCGGCGCCACCCCGCTGGCGGCGGCCAGCCAGTCGGCCTCGTTGCCGTCGCGGTAGCCGAGGGTCTGCAATACCGGCACGTCCAGCGCGAGGAACTCGGCACGGCGCGCCGGGCCGTTCTGCAGGTGCTGCAGGTTGACCAGCGCCTGGACATCGGCGCCAGCGAAGGACTTCCTCAACGCTTCCGGATCGCTGTCGTCGAACCACACCGCCAGCGGCGCCTGGCCGTGCCGCTCGCTACGCCGCAACAGTTCGTCGATGGCGCCGGTCTGGGCATCGGCGATGGCGCCGCGCGGGATCAGGAAGGCGATGCGCGGGGCATCGCTGGCCCAGCGCGAGGCGCCCCAGGCCAGGTAGTCGGCGAGGCCGGCGAACGGCGCCGGTGCGTCGGGATGATAGAAGCCGGCCTGCGCCAGGGGCTGCGGCGCCGGCAACGCGTCGACGGTCAGGCCGGCATGCCAGCGTCGGACCGCCTCGAACAGCCGGCGCAGGTTGGCTTCGCCGCCGTTCGCGTAGTAGCCGACCAGGCGCCCGCCCAGCGCCGCCGGCAGGTTGCCGAAACCCGGCGGACCGCCGCCGACGCGGATCCAGGGTTGCGTCCCGCCTTGCAAGCGCTCGCCCAGCGCCCGCTCGACCTGGGCGCGATCGGTCGGCCGCGGCGTGTCGAGGATCAGCAGGTCGCCGCCGTCCAGCCAGTCGCCGGGCGGCGCATCGCCGATGCCGAGGCGCAGGCCGCGCAACTCGACACCGGCCTCGCGCGCCCAACCGGCTAGGCGCTGGTGCTTGCCCGGAAGGACGAAGTCGCTGCTGAGCAGACGCACCTGGGCCGGCTCCGCCCAGGCACAGAGACTGGCCAGCAGCGCGCCGCAGAAGAGTAGCGAACGGCGCATCAGAAGCTCGCCACCAGACCGAGATGGAAGGTCCGCCCAGGTTCGGCATAGGTGAAGTGCGTGTCGTCGTCGGCCAGGCGCTGGTCGCCAAGGTTCTCGATGCCGCCGCGCAGCGTCAGGTTCTCGCTGAGTTTCTGGCTCAGCTCCAGGTGCCACAGGCTGTAGGCCGGCAAGGCGTAGCCGACGTTGCTGCTGTAGGCCACCTGGCTGCCGACGTATTCGGTACGCAACTGGGCGCTGAAGCGCGCATTGGGGCTCCAGCGCAATTGGCTGTTGGCGAGGTGCCGGGAGCGGTCGCCGAGGCGCTTGCCGGCGGTGCGGTTGCGCGCGTCGAGGTAGGTGTAGTTGAGTTCCCAGCGCAGGTCCGCCGGCAGGTCCACGCCGCCGCCCAGCTCGAGGCCGCGGATCCGTGCCCTGTCGACGTTCTCGTAGTTGCGCACCTCGCCGCCGCGCACCCCGCAGCGCGCTACGCAGACGGTCTGGATCAGGTCGCGGACATCGTTCTCGAACACCGTGCCCTTCAGCGACCAGCCGTCGCCCTGGTAGTCGGCGCCCAGTTCGTAGGACGTATTGGTCTCCGGCTTCAGGTCGGGATTGCCGTAGATGGTGAAGCGCCCGCCGCCGCCGACCGCCGCATACTCCGGCGATAGCTGCTTCAGGCTCGGCGCCTTGTAGCCGCGGCCGACGCCGGCGCGCAGGGTCAGCGCATCGGAAAGGTGGTGCAGCAGGTACAGGCGCGGACTGCTTTCCCAGCCGAACGCCTCGTGCTTGTCGAAGCGGCTGCCGAGGGTCAGCGACCAGTCCGGGCCGAAGGCGATCTCGTCCTGCAGGAACAACGCCTTGTGTCGCGCGCTGGCGTCGCCGGCGGTATTCACCGAGCGATCCTCCAGTTCTTCCTTGCGCCATTCGCCGCCGAGGGTGAAGAGATGCCGCTCGAAGGCCGGCATGCTGAGGTGGCCGTCGACCACGCTGTCGGTAAGGCGCTGCGGGTTGCTCGGCGGTTGTCCGTCGGAACGCGCGTTGTGCCGCTCCAGGCGGTTGCGGTAGGTGCGCAGCTGGCTGCTGCCCCAGTCCCACTGGCCATTGTGGGCGAGCGACCAGCGCTCGCGTTCGATCACGTCGCGCGACTCGTAGTAGCGCGAGCGCGGCCCCCCGGTCTCGCTGTTGCGCCAGCGTCGTTCGCGCCCGCGCTGGTGGCCGAGGTCGATGCGCTGGGCGTCGTCCGGGGTCCAGCTGAGGTTCAGCCCGCCGCTGTCGGCGTTGCCGCCTTCCAGCTCGGAGAGCCGGCGCTCGTCGGCGTCCGGGGTTTCCTGCTGGCGGCGGCTCTCGCCGTTCAGGGCGAGGCCCAGCTTGCCGGGGACCAGCGGCCCGGCGAGATAGGCGCCGAGCTGGTGGCTCTGCCCGCCGAGGCCGTCCTCGCGCACGCCGCCATCGAGCAGGCCGCTGCCCGTCCAGGTATCGGTGGCGCGCCGGGTGATCACGTTCACCACTCCGCCGAGGGCTTCCGAACCGTAGAGCGAGGACATCGGTCCGCGTACCACCTCGATGCGCTCGATGCTCTCCACCGGCACCCAGCCGAGGTCGAAGTCGGAATGGGCGATGGCCCCGGACGAGGTGGAGATCCGCTGGCCGTCCACCAGCACCAGGGTGTGCTCGCTGGACATGCCGCGAACGCTGATGCCCCGCCGGGACATGCCGACGCCGTTGAACTGCAGGCTTTCCGAACCGCGCAGGGCTTCCTGCAGGTCGCGCACCGGGCGCCGCCGCAGGTCCTCGGCGGCGATCAGCGAAACGCTGGCCGGGGCGTCGCGCAGCTTGCGCTCGGTAGTGGTGGCGCTGACCACCGTCGGCTCCAGGTCGACCGGCGCGGCCAGCGCCAGGCAGGGAAGCAGGTAGAGGAACGGCACGGCGCGGGCCAGCCGCAGCGGAGGAAGACGGTGCGGGGAGGAATGGGGGGTCATGGTCGGCAGGTATGAATTATGAATATTTATAAGTTATAACATAACATTTAGTCGAATGAAGAATGCCCGCCGTTTCTTCTTCATCGAGGCCAGGGAACGTCTCGCTCGCCGTATCCCTCGAAGCACAGGACCCCACTCTCAACCGGGCATGCCCCCCAGGAGGAAAGATGACCGCAACCGAGCAGATCATGGCGCTCCTCGAACGCTGGGACCGCCAGCAGGAGGGCTACATCCGCCAGCGCGAGGAGCGCTACGAGGCGATGTTCCAGTTGCTCGAAGACCTCTTCGGCCGCGACGGGCGCTTCACCGCCATCGACGCCGCCTGCGGCCCGGGCTCCCTCGGCCGGCGCCTGCTCGAACGCTTCCCGGCAGCGCGGGTGGTGGCGCTGGACGCCGACGTCATGCTGCTGGAGATCGCGCGTACGGCGCTGGCCGGTTTCGCCGAGCGGGTCCGCGTGGTGGAGTGCGACCTCACCGATCCAGGCTGGACCGAACGGGTCGCCGAAGCGCGCGAGTCCCTCGCCGGCGAACGGCCCGCGGCGCTGCTCTCTTCCACCGCGTTGCACTGGCTGTCGCCCGCCGAACTCGCCGGGTTCTACGCCCAGGCCGGCGAGCTGCTCGCCCCCGGCGGCGTGCTGCTGAACGCCGACCACATGCGCTACGACCGACGCTGGCCGGGACTCGCGGAATTGTCCCGGAAGCACCGCGAGCGGGTCCTCGAGGCGTCCGTGGCCAGCGGCGCGGACAGTTGGGAAGACTGGTGGCAACGCGCCGCGCAGATCCCCCGGCTGGCCCCGCTGAAGGCGCAGCGCGACGCCCATTTCGCGCGGCGCCCGCTCAGGCGCGCCAGCGAAGACGAAGACTGCTCGCTCGATTTCCATCTCGCCGCCCTGCGCCAGGCGGGCTTCGCCGAGGCCGCCACGGTCTGGCAGCAGTTGGACAACTACGTGGTCTTCGCCCGCCTCGCCCAGGCCTGATACGCCGTCACCCGGGCGCGGGGAATACCTCCAATGGAACCCGGGCAATCCGCCGGACGTTGACGCAGATCAACGCCGGCTCGGCGTCGCTCGCCAGAATCCACAACATCTTGTTGTTTTGCAAAATCAAAACACATCATGTTGTGGAGAGATTGAAATGACCCAGCCCCGAAAGGCTACCTGGCCGGCCACCCTGCTCAAGCGCAACGGACGTGAAGTCCCCTTCGATCCCGGCAAGATCGAACGCGCCATCGCCGCCGCCGGCCAGGCCACCGGCGAGTTCGACCCGCAGCAGGCGCAGGCGCTCGCCGAACGCGTGGTGGAACGCCTGCCGGAACGCGCCTGCCTGGATATCGAACGGGTCCAGGACCTGGTCGAACGGGTGCTGATGGAGGCCGGCCACTACCCCACGGCGCGCGCCTACGTGGTCTACCGCGAACGCCACGGCCGGCTGCGCCGCGAGCGCAAGACCCTGGTAGACGTCGCCGCGTCGATGAACGAATACCTTTCCCGCGAGGATTGGCGGGTGCGCGCCAACGCCAACCAGGGCTATTCCCTCGGCGGGCTGATCCTCAACGTATCCGGCAAGGTCACCGCGAACTACTGGCTGGACGAGGTCTACGATGCCGACATCGCCGCCGCCCACCGCGACGCCGACCTGCATATCCACGACCTCGACATGCTCGCCGGCTATTGCGCCGGCTGGTCGCTGCGCACCTTGCTGAACGAAGGCCTGAACGGCGTGCCGGGGCGGGTCGAGGCCGGTCCGCCGAAGCACCTGGGCAGCGCCCTGGGGCAGATGGTCAACTTCCTCGGCACCCTGCAGAACGAGTGGGCCGGGGCCCAGGCCTTCAGCTCCTTCGATACCTACCTGGCGCCCTACGTGCGCAAGGACCGCCTCGACTACGCCAGCGTGCGCCAGGCCCTCCAGGAGTTCATCTACAACCTCAACGTGCCGTCGCGCTGGGGCACCCAGACGCCCTTCACCAACCTGACCTTCGACTGGGTCTGCCCGGACGACCTGCGCGACCAGGTGCCGCGCATCGGCGGCGAGGAGATGCCCTTCGCCTACGGCGAGCTGCAGGCCGAGATGGACCTGATCAACCGCGCCTACATCGAGGTGATGCAGGCCGGCGACGCCCATGGCCGGGTGTTCACCTTCCCGATCCCGACCTACA
Source organism: Pseudomonas sp. HMSC067G02 (assembly GCF_001813485.1). Classification (NCBI taxonomy): domain Bacteria; kingdom Pseudomonadati; phylum Pseudomonadota; class Gammaproteobacteria; order Pseudomonadales; family Pseudomonadaceae; genus Pseudomonas; species Pseudomonas sp. HMSC067G02. Next base: position 18,436 of record NZ_KV812637.1, on the reverse strand, counting down.
ACATCACCCACGACTTCCCCTGGGACAGCGACAACGCCACGCGCCTGTTCGAGATGACCGCGCGCTACGGCCTGCCCTACTTCCAGAACTTCCTCAACTCGGACATGCAGCCCAACCAGGTGCGCTCGATGTGCTGCCGCCTGCAACTGGACGTGCGCGAACTGCTCAAACGCGGCAACGGCCTGTTCGGCTCGGCGGAGCAGACCGGCTCGCTGGGCGTGGTGACGATCAACTGCGCGCGCCTGGGCTATCGCCACCGTGGCGACGCCGCCGGCCTCTACCGCCAGCTCGACCACCTGCTCGAACTCGCCTTCGCCAGCCTGGAGCTGAAGCGCAAGGTGATCCAGCAGCACATGGATGCCGGCCTCTATCCCTACACCCGACGCTACCTGGGTACCCTGCGCAACCATTTCTCCACCATCGGCGTGAACGGCCTGCACGAGATGGTGCGCAACTTCAGCGACGACCGCGAGGGACTGCACAGCGAAGCCGGGCGCGAGATGGCCCTGGCCCTGCTCGATCACGTGCGCGCGCGGCTGGTGGGTTTCCAGGAGAACAGCGGGCACCTCTACAACCTGGAAGCCACGCCCGCCGAGGGCACCACCTATCGCTTCGCCCGCGAGGACCGCAAGCGCTATCCGCGCATCCTCCAGGCCGGCACGCCGGAGGCGCCCTACTACACCAACTCCTCGCAACTGCCGGTGGGCTTCACCGACGACCCGTTCGAGGCGCTGGAGCTGCAGGACGCCCTGCAATGCAAGTACACCGGCGGCACCGTGCTGCATCTCTACATGGCCGAGCGGATTTCCTCCGCCGAAGCCTGCAAGACCCTGGTGCGCACCGCCCTCGGTCGCTTCCGCCTGCCGTACCTGACCGTCACCCCCACCTTCTCGATCTGCCCACGGCACGGCTACCTGGCCGGCGAGCACGAGTTCTGCCCGAAGTGCGACGAGGAGCTGCTGCAACGCTCCACGCCCAAGAGCTGTTGCGGCGGCTGCGGCGGTTGAGTCGCCTGTCGTTCCTTTCATCCACCAGCAAGGAGTACCACCGATGAACCCCAACCAGTTGCCCGAAGGCCAGCGCCAGCGCTGCGAAGTCTGGACCCGCGTGATGGGCTACCACCGTCCCGTGGCAGCGTTCAATGCCGGCAAGCAGTCCGAGCATCGCGAACGCCGCCATTTCCGCGAGACGCGATGAGCGCCACGCTCAGGGTCGGGGGCCTGGTGCCCCTGACCACCCTCGACTACCCCGGCCTGCTCGCCTGCGTGCTGTTCTGCCAGGGCTGCGCCTGGCGCTGCCGCTACTGCCACAACCCGGAACTGATCGCGCCGCGCGGCGCGGAGGAAATCCCCTGGCCACGCCTGCTCGACTTCCTCCGCCGACGCCAGGGCCTGTTGCAGGCGGTGGTCTTCAGCGGCGGCGAGGCGACCCTGCAGGCGGCCCTCGGCGACGCCATGCGCACGGTCCGCGAACTGGGCTTCCGCGTCGGCCTGCACAGCGCCGGCATCAACCCCCGCGCCTTCGCCCGGGTGCTGGCGCAGAGCGACTGGGTGGGCTTCGACGTCAAGGCGCCGGCCGAGGACGTCGCCGCCATTACCGGCGTGGACGGCAGCGGCGCGGCCAACTGGCGCAGCCTGGAATACCTGCTGGACAGCGGCGTGGCCTACGAATGCCGGACCACGGTGCACTGGCGCTTGTTCGATAGCGAACGCCTCTGGCGCCTGGCGACGCGCCTGCGCGAGATGGGCGTGGAGCGCTTCGCCGTACAACTGGCGCGCCCGGCCCGCCAGCTCGATCCGCAGCTTCTCGCGAAGCCCGCGCCGCAGGGCGCTGCGCAGCTATGGCGAGAACTGGAAGAGCTGTTTCCCGCCTTCGAACTGCGCGACGCCTGAGCCTCCGGTTCAGCGGCGCCGCTCGGGCCTGCCAGCTCGCTCGGACAGGGCGGGCAGTCCCGACCAGACCTGCCCTTCACAAGACTCATACGATCGTACGAGAGCACCTTCTCGATTCCTAGTTGCGTCCAATTGTCGCGGACGGCGCCGCTCGCCACCCTTGCTCCAGATTCAGCGACCCCGGACCCGCGCCATGAAACTCACGCTCACCCCTCCCCTGACCCCCAGCCACTGGATGCGCTCGACCGACCTGGCCGACGCCGCCTGCGCCCCCCTCGTCGGCACCCACTCGGCGGACGTGGCGATAGTCGGCGGCGGTTTCGTCGGGCTCTGGACCGCCATCACCCTCAAGCAACTGGAGCCGGACGCACGGGTCCTGCTACTGGAGCAGGACGTCTGCGGCGGCGGCGCTTCCGGCAGGAACGGTGGTTTCGTGATGTCCTGGTGGCCGAAGATCGGCACCTTGCTGGGCTTCTGCAACGAGGCGCAGGCGCGCTTCCTTGGCGAAAGCGCGGAGCGGGCGATCCAGGAACTCGGGGAGTTCTGCGCGCGGCATGACATCGATGCGCACTTCCAGCAGAAGGGCTGGCTGTGGACCGCCACCACGGCGCGCCACCTCGACGCCTGGAACGATACCCTCGCCGCCTGCGAACGGCTCGGCGTCAGTCCCTTCGAACGCCTCGACGCCAGCGAAGTGGCACGCCGGACCGGTTCGCCGGTGCATCTCGCCGGGGTCTTCGAGCGCAGCAATGCCACCGTGCAACCAGCCTTGCTGGTGCAAGGCATGCGCCGCGTGGCGCTGGCCCTCGGCGTGGAAATCCACGAGCGCTGTGGCGTCAGCCAGATCGTTCCCGGCCAGCCGGCACAGCTGCTGAGCGCCGGGGCCCGGGTCCAGGCCAAGGCGGTGGTTCTCGCGACCAACGCCTGGTCGGCCGCCCTGCCCAGGCTCTCCAGGCTGATCGTGCCGGTGAACAGTTCCATCGCGGTTACCGAGGCGATACCGCAACGGCTGGAGCGAATCGGCTGGACCGGCGGGGAAGCCATCACCGATTCCCAACTGATGGTGGACTACTACCGCACCACCCGCGACGGGCGCATCGCCTTCGGCAAGGGCACCGGCGCCATCAGCTACGGCTCGCGCATCGGCCGGGTATTCGACGTCGACCGGGAGAGCCTGGCCCTGACCGAGGCCGACTTCCGCCGCACCTATCCCTCGCTAGGCGACGTCCCGCTGGTCGACGGCTGGTCCGGCCCCATCGACCGTACCTACGACAGCCTGCCGGTCTTCGGCCACCTGCACGAGAACATCCACTACGGCATCGGCTGGAGCGGCAACGGCGTGGGACCGAGCCGCCTGGGCGGGCGGATCCTCGCCAGCCTCGCCCTCGGCCGCGACGACCCGTGGAGCCGTTGTCCGCTGGTAGAACGCCGCTGCCGGAGCTTCCCCCCCGAGCCGCTGCGCTACCTGGGTGGCTCCCTGGTGCGCAACGCCGTCCTGCGCAAGGAACGCGCGGAACTCGCCGGTACCGCGCCCTCGGCCACCGACCGCTTTCTCGCGCGCTTCGCCCCCGCCGGCCTTGAAGACAAATCCTGAGGAGCCCATGGCATGAACCCTTCGCTCATCCGTCTCGACGACGAAAGTCCTTTCACCTCGCCCACGCCCGTCGGCCAGCCCCTGGGCGAACCGGTAGCCCTGACCCGTACCGCGGCCCACCGCCCGCTCGCCGACGGCAACGGCGTGACCGGCATCTGGGAATGCACCCCGGGGCGCTTCCGCCGACAGGTCGAGCAGGCCGAGTACAGCTACATCGTCAGCGGTGAAGGTCGCTTCACCCCGGACGAAGGCCAGGCCGTGGAGTTTCGCGCCGGCGACGCGCTCTATTTCGCCGCTGCCACCCAGGGCACCTGGGACATCCGCCAGACCGTGCGCAAGACCTACCTGATCTTCGACTGACCCCGAAGAACCGAACTCCACCGCCCTGACAGAGGAAACAAGAAATGGGTATGCGAGAAGCGAACGACAACGCATCGGGCCTCAAGGCCCATCCCCTGGGCTCGCTCGAGACGATCGCGATCATCATCGGCACCAACATCGGCGCCGGCGTGCTGAGCATGGCCTACGCCGCCCGCAAGGTCGGCTACGTGCCGTTGCTGGTATGCCTGGCCCTGACCTGCCTCTTCTGCATCGTCACCATGCTCTACGTGACCGAAGCCTGCCTGAGAACCCGCGGCAACAACCAGCTCAGCGGCCTCTCCCGGCGTTACCTGGGCCCGCTCGGCGGCTGGCTGATCTTCATCGCGGTGGCGGCCAACAGCTACGGGGCCCTGGTCGCCTACATGACCGGCAGCGGCAACATCATGCTCGAGTTCTTCGGCCAGTACGGCCTCACGCGCGAGGTCGGCAGCCTGATCTTCTTCGTCCCCTCGGCGCTGGTGCTCTACCTGGGCCTGAAGGCGCTCGGCGTGGGCGAGAAGCTGATCAGCGCCGGCATGGTGGCCATCGTCTGCATCCTCATCGGCGCGACCCTGATGCACGACGACGCCCGTCTCGCCCACCTTTGGCAGAGCCAGTGGCAATACGTGGTTCCAGTGTTCAACCTGGCGGTCTTCGTGTTCGGCGCGCAGTTCCTGGTTCCGGAGCTGGTGCGCGGCAACCTGGCAACCCCCGCGCGCGTGCCGCGCCTGATCGTGGTCGGCATGCTGCTGACCTTCCTGCTGGTGGCGGCCATTCCTGCCTCGGTCATCGCCCTGGTCGGCCCCGACAACCTCAGCGAGGTGGCGACCTTGAGCTGGGGACGCTCCCTCGGCCAATGGGCCTACTACGTGGCGAACACCTTCGCCTTGCTGGCGATGCTGACCTCCTACTGGGGACTCGGTGGGTGCCTGTTCACCAATATCTTCGACCACTTCCGCCTGGGCAGCGAAACCAACCGGCGCAAACGCCTGGCGGTGCTCGCCGCGGTCTCGGTCCCGCCGTTCCTGCTGGCCTATGCGGGGCTCGGCGGCTTCGTGAACGCGCTGTACTTCGCCGGTACCTTCGGCGGCGTACTGATGGGCATCATCCCCATCCTCCTGCTCAACGCGGCGCGGCGCCACGGCGACCAACTGCCGGCATTCAGCTGCGGCTGGTATGCCCATCCGCTGATACAGGGGCTGATCGTCCTGGTGTTCGCCTCCAGCGGGGTCTACGCGATCGCCTCGGCACTGGGGATGCTGCCCGCCAGTTGGTGACAGGGCGCGCTGCCTGCGCCCGGGGCGATTACACTGAAGGCCCATGCCTGGAGTTTCCTGGACATGCCGCAGAGCATCCGCCACCTGATCGCCCTCCCCGAACTCCGTTCACGCCTGCTGAGCGGAGCCGGCGGCCTCGACCGCCCGGTTCGCTGGGCGCATGTCTGCGAACTCGACGACCCCACCGAATGGCTCGGCGAGGGTGACCTGCTGATGACCACCGGGCTGGGCATACCGAGCGAGGCCGAGCGGCAACGGCGTTACGTCCGAAGACTGGCCGAGGCCGGCCTGGCAGGCATGATGATCGGCGAGAACATGGAAGCCCCGAGCGACCTCGATGCCCTGCGCGAGACGGCCGAGGCCCTGGGCTTCCCGTTGATTCTCACCCACTACGGCGTCCCTTTCGCCGCCGTGACCCGGGCCATCGTCGATGCGGGGCAGAAAGACGAATACGAGCGCCGCAACGCCCTGGCCCGGATATACGAAAGCGCCCGATTGAGCATGCAGGGACTGGGCCTGCCGGCGCTGCTGCAACGCCTCGGCAAGGACGTGCGGAGCAGCCTCTACCTCATCGTTCCCGACACCCTGGCGGCCTGGCAGCCAGGCCTGCCAGGGCTGCCCGCGGAGTTGGCCGACGCGCTGCGCAACCGCCGTCGCGAGCAGGCGGAGCCGCAGCCAATGGTCCTTCGCCATCCACTCGCAGAAGGCGAAGCGCTCAGCATCGGCATTCCTTCCGACCGGAACTGCCTGCTGATAGCCCTGGGCGAGCGGCTGCCGGACTACAGTCTCCTGCACCACCTGACGGCAGTGCTCGGCATAGAGATCGAACGGCTGCGCGTCGAAAGCGAACGCCACCTGCGCCTGGGTTCGGAATTGCTCGACGACCTGCTGCAACGACGGCTATACCGGGAACAAGCCGAGGAGCGGCTGGAGGAACTGCTGCCCGGGCTCGATCTCGACGATGCAGTCGTTTCCGTGGCAAGTTCCGAGGGGCTCGCGACCGACCCTATCGGTCTTTTCCGGGGCCACGACTCACGCCTGCTGGTTCGCGCGCAAGGCCAGGAAATCATTCTGCTGCACCAGGCCGGCCTCGCCTCGACACTGCAGGAAGCCCTGGACAGCTCGCTGGGAATGAGCGCTCCGCTCCGTCGTGCCGAACGTTGCGCCGAGGCCTTGCGCGAAGCGCGCCTGGCCCTGGCCCACAGCCATTCCCGGCGGCCGTTGTGTCGCTACGCGGAACTGGACGACGAGGCGCCCTGGCTACCCAGAAGCCTCGCCGAGGCCGAGCGGGCGTTCCGCCTGGTCCTCGGCGCCCTCCACGACTATGACGCGGCCAATGGCTCTGCACTGCTATACACGCTGCAGGTCTTTCTCGAGGAAAACAGGTCCTGGTTGAACGCCGCGCAGCGGCTACACATACACAAGCAGAGCCTGGTCTACCGGATACGCCGCATCGAGGAAATCAGCGGTCGCTCGCTGGACAGCACCGCCGATGTGGCGACCCTCTGGTTCGCCTTGCAGGCAACCCGGCTGTCGCCGGAAGCGAGGGGCAGGACGGCGAAGAGCAGCCTCCTGGAGCAGTCCGCGCACCATGGCGGCGACATGGACTGACGGCGGAACCCGACACTTGGCGCTTGCAGGGCGACGCCGCCGCCAACAGGCGCGGCCAGGAACGGTTGCCCGACAGCGGCGTGGCCTGTGGATGCCGGACCACGGTGCATCGCAGCGAGCGCCGTTGCGAATGCATTAATCCCCCTTGCTAGCTAGCCACCCCACCGCTGGAGCGGCGCGGCCCGCGCTTCTAGGCTCGAACGGTAAGACGGAAGCCCATCGGCGCGGCGCAAAGGAGGCCTGCGATGCGTAACGGAATCGACGCTGTATCCGCCCCGCTACCCACCCTGTTCGTATCTCCGCCGGCGGTCTTCACCGCCTCCCTCGAGCGACTTCCCCCACGCGCTCGGCAGGCCCCCGCCGCCCAGCGCCCGCCGGGGTCGCCCGGCATTCCCGGCAGCGCCCGGTTGCAGACTGGCGCCACCACGTCCCACTGACGTCCCAACGCCGACGGCCATACCGTCGCAAGCGCTTCATCCCTCCGCGATCCGCCCGTCGCGCTCGTCCCCATCGGGACCAACCGGGCCGCCCCCGGCCCGCTCCTTCGAACCTGCGTGGAGTCCATCCCATGAACGGAAGCAGATCCACCTTTCTCTACCTTCTCGCCGCCGCCGGCCTGGCGCTGACACCCGCGGCCCAGGCCGACCGGGGCAACGACGTGGTCGCCCGGCTCAACCAGTTGTACAACGACACCCGCCAGGATTGCGGCGGACCGTCGAAGCCGGCATTCCTCTGTTCCGGCGTGCTGTTCCGCGCCACCTGGCCTTCGACCGACTACATGTTCTACAGCATCAGTCCGAAGAGCCAGAAAAGCGGCGGCGTCTCCGCCTCCTACCTGCGCAAGGACGCCAAGTACCGCAAGCTCGCCTATGGCCTGAAGAGTGGCTTCATCTTCGACACCATCTTCGGTAATCCGAAGGACCACCAGGACTATGCGGTGCTCTGTTCCTTCCCCATCGACGCCGCCACCGACGACCGCGCCCAGCAGGGTTGCACCGATTCGCGGCGCACGCCGAACAGCGTCGAGAAGTCCTGCCAGGACATCAACGTCAGCACCGCCGAGCAGTGGGCGGCGAACTACCGGCAGAACCGCGGCGACCATTCGCGGCAGTGCTCCTTCGACGTCCGCGACGAGCGCAATACCGCCGCCGGCCCGGCCTTCTACCAGAGCATCCGGGCGATGGCGCAGATCGCCGACGAATCCTTCACCACCCAGAACGAACTGCGCCTGGCCAAGTGGGAGGAAAACCCGCCGAAGTCGCCGTCGATCCTCGCCGCGTTCTACACCGAGGACGCCGGCCTGGAGGGCGCTCGGCTCAACCAGATCCAGTGGTACCAGTCGGTCCAGGCATTCCTCCCGATCATCAACATGCGACTGCCGCAGACCCGCCAGCAGGACGCGCAGTTCGCCTACGACGGGCGTAAGCAGGCGATCTACCCGACCAGCGAGAAGAATGCCTGCGAGCGCTATGTGGAAAGCGCCACCTGGGTGGAGCGCGACGATCCGGGCTTCAGGAAGAAGATCATGACCCTGGAAGTGGTACCGACCGATTGCGGGCGCAAGATCCAGGACAACCAGACCAACAATTTCTTCAACGAGCTGGTGGTCGACCACTACCTGGACAGCGAATGGAAGGACAACCCGGACAACCGCGACAGCAATATCGGCAGCATGCGCCGACAACTGGTCTGCCACTTCAACGTCGCCCGCAACAAGCCCGAGTGGAACCTGGAACCCTCGCGGCCGTACACCTCCAACGAGGACTCCATCGCCAAGGGCTGCAATAACACCTGAGGCCGCTCCGCGGGGGCGCTACGGCGCCCCCTGCGAACAGCGATATGGCCTTTTGATATCACACGCTCTACCATGCCGTCTTTCCAAGCCGCCAGGGAACGAACGCATGGCTTTCGATGCCGCCCGCTATGTCCACCGCTACTACGCCAGCCTGGCGCCCGCCCCGGGCAACGAATACCCGCGCCTGAGGGCCTGGGAGTACCTCTGGGAGTATGTCTGGGACCCCAGTCGCAGCTGGGACGACCTGACCGCCCCCGAACAGCTCGACACCACCGCCCTGCACCTGGGTTTCTACCTGGCCAACTGGGGCATGTTCCGTGGCTCCTCGGGACTGCTGCAGAACAGCAACCTGGACCTGATGAAAGCGCTGGCCCGGCAGCTCTTCAGCGGTGCCGGAGCGGAACTCTTCGAGCTGTCCCTGGTGGATTTCGCCGGCAACGGCGCGCGCCTGGCGCACAACCGCAAGCTGCTGGAAACGGTGCTCGGGTCGATGGATGCCCTCAGCAGCCGGGTGAGCTGGACCGACACCCTGAAGAGCAAGATCCTGCTCGGCGTCTGGGGCGAGTTTCCCGCCCTCGACCGCCACTACCTGGCCGCCTGTCGCGCGCTGTATCCACGCCGGGGCCTGACGAGCGTCAACGGCGGCACCCTCACCGCGCTGCACCGCCTGATCGGCGAAGAAAGGCTGTCGTTCCCGCGCCTGGAGACCGCCCGCAAGGGGCTCCTCTACCCCACCGGGCGCCTGGCCGACATGGCTTTCTTCCAGTACGGCCTGGAAAACGCCTGAGGCGCTGCGCCGCCGATCCGGGGGACTTGTAGGCATGCCCTCGCTGTAAGTAGTATGAGACTCATTCTCAATTACAACAGCGATCCCCTCCATGCCGCCGGCCGACGCCTCCCTGCACGACGCTGTGAGCCATCTCTACCAGGACCACCATGGCTGGCTGCAAGGCTGGTTGCGGCGACGCCTGGGCTGCGCGGAAAACGCCGCCGACCTGGCCCAGGACACCTTCGCCCGCCTGCTCGCCTCGCGCCGGGTACTGGATGCGCGCGAACCGCGCGCCTACCTGACCACCGTCGCCAAGGGACTGATGATCAACTGGTTCCAGCGCCAGTCGCTGGAGCGCGCCTACCTCGATGCCCTGGCCAACCTCCCGGAAGACCTCGCGCCGCCGCCGGAACAGCGGTTGATGGTGCTGGAAACCCTGCATGAAGTAGACGCCCTGCTCGGCAGCCTGCCGGACAGGGTCCGCCAGGCGTTTCTCCTGGCGCAGATCGAAGGCCTGAAGTACGAAGCCATCGCCGAGCGCCTGGGCGTGTCCCTGGGCTCGGTCAAGCGCTACATGCAGCAGGCCTTCCGCCAGTGCCTGGAGCTGATGGAATGAATTCCGCGGGCGAAGGCCGGATTCCCTCGCCGATCCTCGACGAGGCCGCCGAGTGGCTGGTGCGCCTGCAGGACAGCGGCTGCACCGACGACACGCGCCAGGCGTGCGCCCAGTGGCGGCAGCGCAGCCCACAGCACGCCCATGCCTGGGAGCGCGCCGAGCGCCTGCTGCAATGCCTCGGCCGACTGCCGCCGGCGCTGGCCCTGCCGACCCTCGGCCGCGAGCGCGGGCTGGACCGGCGGCGCGCGATCAAGCACCTCGCCCTGGTCCTCGGCGGAGCCTCGCTGGGGCTCGCCACCTGGCAGGCCGAGCCGTTGCGCGACTGGCTGGCCGACCAGCGCACCGGCGTCGGCGAACAGCGCCGCCTGACCCTGCCCGACGGCAGCCTGCTGACCCTGAACACCGACAGCGCCGTGGACCTCGCCTTCGACGCCAGCCAGCGGCTGGTACGCCTGCTGCGCGGCGAGATCTTCGTCGATAGCCGCGCCGACCCGCGTCCGTTCCGCGTCGCCACCGCCGAAGCGCGGCTGCATGCCGGTGCCGCCCGCTTCAACGTACGCCAGGAGATGGCCGCGACCCGGGTCGCGGTACTCGCCGGGCGGGTCGAACTGAGCCCGCTCCACGGACGCGGGCGCTGGCTGGAAAGCGGCGAGTCGGTGCGCCTGGGCGCCGACGGCGAAGCGCGCCGGCTGGCCTTCGACGGCCTGCCGGACGCCTGGACCCGCGGCATGCTGATGGCCGACCGGATGCCGCTGGCCGAGGTGCTCGCCGAACTCGCCCGCTATCGTCGCGGCTTACTGCGCTGCGACCCGCAACTGGCCAGGCTGGCGGTGTCGGGCGCCTATCCGCTGCTGGACCTGCGGCGCACGCTGGGCATGCTGCAGGCCACCTATCCGCTGAAGGTGCGCGGGGTGACCGACTACTGGATCAGCCTGGTACCGGCGTGACGGCGCGGCCGCCATCCCCGTGGCAAGCGCCCCTCGCGTCCACCCCGGCAGGCCGTCCGCCGTTGCGCCGGAACAGGCGTTGCCATCGACATACCGTGCTCCGCAGAAAAATAACCGCCTCGACCTGAGACCTTTTTCCTTCTCGGCTGGCAAGTAGAGGAATCCGCCCCGACCCAAGGTCCGCAGAGACCACGAGGAACCCTGTACATGCCCGTACGCACGCTTCGCCCCCGTTCGCTGTCCCTGGCCATCCACGCCGCCGCCATGACCCTCGCCCTCGCCGGCGCGGCCCCCGACCTGCTTGCCGCCGAGGCGCCCGCCGCCAGCTCGGCGCGCAGCTATGACATCGCCCCCGGCCCGCTCGGTCGCACCCTGTCGGCCTTCGCCAGCGACAACGGGGTATCCCTGGCGTTCGACCCGGTCCTCGCCGAGGGTCGCCGCAGCGCCGCCCTGCGCGGCCGCTACGCGCCGGTCGAGGCGCTGCACCGCCTGCTGCTGGGCAGCGGCCTGGAGTTGCAGCAGCGCAGCGACGGCAGCTACACCCTGGTGCCGGCAGCCACCGATGGCGCGCTGGAACTGCAATCCTCGCTGATCACCGCCCAGGCCGCCGGTGCCGAGACCCTGCCCGCCGAGTACGCCGGCGGCCAGGTAGCCCGTGGCGCGCGCCTGGGCATGCTGGGCAACGCCGACGTGATGGACGCGCCATTCAGCATCACCAGCTACACCGCCAGGACCATCGAGCAGCAGCAGGCGCGCAGCGTCGCCGACCTGCTACAGGCCAACGATCCGTCGGTGCGGGTGGTCGGCGGGCGCGGCGACCTGGTGGACAGCTACACGATTCGCGGCTTCAGCGTGCAGAACGCCGACGTCGCCTTCAACGGCCTCTATGGCCTGCTGCCGTTCTGGCGGGTACCGATCGAATTCGCCGAGCGCGTGGAAGTGCTCAAGGGACCGAACGCCCTGCTCGGCGGGATTTCCCCCGGCGGCAGCGTCGGCGGCACCATCAACCTGGTGCCCAAGCGCGCCGACGACCAGCCGCTGACCCGCGTCAGCGTCGATTGGACCCAGCGCGGCCAGCTCGGCACTCACCTCGACATCGGCCGACGCTTCGGCGAGAACAACGCCTTCGGCGTGCGCTTCAACGGCGTCTACCGCAACGGCGATACCGCCGTCGACCATCAGAGCCGCGAGTTTCCCATGCTCTCCCTGGGCCTGGACTTCCGTGGCGAGCGCCTGCGCCTGTCCAGCGACCTGCTGTACCAGAAGGAAAGCCTGGAAGGCGTGGTGCGCCCGCTGCTGACCGGCCCGGGAACCACTCACATCCCCCACGCCCCGGACTCGAAGACACGCTTCGGCCTGCGCGATTCCTACCTGGACCAGGAGGATTACTCCATGGTCAACCGCGGCGAGTACGACCTCGCCGACAACCTGACGGCGTTCGCCAGCATCGGCGGTCGCCAGAGCAACTACGAAACCATCGCCGCCAACAGCATCCTCATCGGCAACCAGGGCGATATCGTCAACAGCCTGGCACGCCAGCGCGGCGACCGCCGCACCTATTCCGCCGAGGTCGGCCTGCGCGGCAACTTCGACACCGGCCCGCTCCGCCACGACTGGACGCTCAGCGCCAACCGCCTGCACGAACGGCTGGGCATGGTCTACGCCTTCACCGGGATGCAGCCGGGCAACCTCTACCAGACCTCGCCGCACACGCCGCTGCCGGACTTCTCCAGCCTCGACGGGAGCATTCCGAAGACCAATGAAACCGACCTCGGCGGCGTGGCGCTGGCCGACAGGCTGTCGTTCCTCGAGGATCGCGTGCAGGTCACCCTGGGCGTGCGCCGCCAGCAGATCGAGTCGCGCAACTACGACCAGACCAGCGGCGCGCGCACCAGCCACGACAAGCGGCACGTGTGGACGCCGATGGCCAGCGTGCTGGTCAAGCCGCTGCAGGACCTGTCGCTGTACGCCAACTACATCCAGGGCCTCAGCCAGGGCGAGGCGGCGCCGATGACCGCGGCTAACGCCGGCCAGGTGCTGGCACCGTACAAGGCCGAGCAATACGAGATCGGCGCCAAGTACGACCTGGGCGGCTTCACCACCACCCTGGCGCTGTTCGAGATCAGGAAACCGAACGCCTATACCGACGCCAGCAACGTCTTCCGCGCCGACGGCGAGCAACGCAACCGCGGCGTGGAGCTGAGCCTCTATGGCGAACCGCTGGACGGCGTGCGGGTGATGGCCGGCGCCACCTACATCAAGCCCGAGCAGAACAAGACCGGCGACCCTGCCAGCGAAGGCAAGGACGCGCCCGGCGTGGCCCGCCGCCAGGCCAACCTGGGGGTCAGTTGGGACACCCCGTTCGTCGACGGACTGACCCTCGACAGCCGCTGGATCTACACCGGCTCGGCCTATGTGGACAGCGCCAACGCCCTCGCCGTGCCGCACTGGAACCGCGTCGACCTCGGCGCCGCCTACGCCTTCCAGGTCGCCGGCAAGCCGCTGGTGGCGCGCGCCAACCTGGAGAACGCGCTGGGCAAGGACTACTGGACCGCAGCCAACGGCTACCTGTCGATCAGCTCGCCGCGCACCCTTTCCCTTTCCCTCACGGCGGACTTCTGAGTCCGCCCCACCATAACCAGAAACCGCCGATGACCAGCCTATGACCGCGAAAACCCTGCGCACCTGGTACCTGGTGCACAAATGGACCAGCCTGATCTCCACGATCTTCCTGCTGATGCTTTGCCTCACCGGGTTGCCGCTGATCTTCCACGAGGAGATCGAGCACTACTTCGAGCCGCATCCGCAGCTCGAGCCGCTCACCGCCGAGTCACCGCGCATCGACTACGACGACGTGATCGCCCGCGCCCTGGCCGCCCGGCCGGGCGAAGTGGTGCGCTTCCTGGTATTCGAAAAGGACGACCCGCTGGGCCTGGTGATCAGCGCGCCGAGCCTGGTACCGCCGCCGGAGAACGGCCACATGCAGCCGTTCGACGCGCGTACCGGGGAATTCTTCGACGCGCTGCCGCCGCCGGGCGGCTTCATGTACCTGATGCTGAAGCTGCACACCGACCTGTTCCTCGGCCTGCCCGGCTACCTGTTCCTCGGCCTGATGGGCCTGCTGCTGGTGGCCTCGCTGGTGTCCGGGGTGGTGGTATACACGCCGTTCATGCGCAAGCTGGACTTCGCCACGGTACGCGCCGAACGCAGCCGTCGTCTGAAGTGGCTGGACCTGCACAACCTGCTGGGCATCGTCACCCTGTCCTGGGTACTGGTGGTCGGCGTGACCGGGGTGATCAACACCCTGGCCCTGCCGATCCTGATGCTCTGGCAAGGCGGGCAGTTGGCGGAAATGACCGCGCCCTACAAGGACGCGCCGCCGCTACAGCGCCTCGGCTCGCTCGACGCGGCCCTGGCCACGGCACGCCGGGCGGCGCCGGACATGGAGGTCAGCTTCGTCGGCTTCCCCGGCACCCAGTTCAGCAGCCAGCATCACTATGCGGTGTTCATGCGCGGCAACACACCGCTCACCGAGCGCCTGCTGAAGCCGGCACTGATCGACGCGCAGAGCGGCGAACTCACCGACATGCGCGAGATGCCGCTGTACGTGAAGACGCTCCTGCTGTCGCAGCCGCTGCACTTCGGCGACTACGGTGGCATGCCGCTGAAGATCGTCTGGGCGCTGCTCGACCTCGTCAGCATCGTCATCCTCGCCAGCGGTCTCTACCTCTGGCTCGGCCGACGCAAGACGCCATTGGAGAAGCGCCTGGCGGAACTGCCGGGCGGCAGCCTGGCGACGGAGGGCAAGGCATGAGGCGCGGTCTCTGGATGATCTTCCGCTGGCCCCTGCTGCTGGCCCTGCTCGGCCTCTTCGGGCTGCTCTCGGCGCTGCTCGGCGACGGCCTCTACGACCTGCTCTCCTGGCTCGCCCTGGGCACTCCGCTGGTGCTGGTCGGCTGGGTCTGGCTGCGCCTGCCGCGAACCCGAAGGAATCCCTGAGATGACCACCCCGCCGCCCTCCGCCAACACCCTGGACCTGCGTCCGCTGATGTTCGAGACCTTCGTCTGCACCCTCGCGGTGATGTCCTTCGTCGCCCTGGTCGGCCCGCTCGCCCGCAAGCTCGGCCTGGCGCCCTGGCAGGCCGGCGCCGCGGTGACCGTCGGCGGCATCGCCTGGATGCTAGCGGCGCGGCCCTGGGGCATCGCCAGCGACCGGCATGGGCGACGGAGGATACTGCTCGGCGGGCTGGCCGGCTTCGCCCTCTCCTACGCCTCGCTCTGCCTGTTCATCGTGCTCGCCTTGCACTGGACGTTGCCGACCCTGCTCGCCTTCGCCGGTATCGTTCTCCTGCGCGGCCTCGCCGGCGGTTTCTACGCCGCGGTGCCGGCCTGCACGGCGGCACTGGTGGCCGATCACGTCGAGGCGCAACGACGCGCCGCGGCGCTGGCCGGACTCGGCGCAGCCAGCGCGATAGGCATGGTGATCGGGCCGGGGCTGGCCGGACTGCTGGCGACTCACGGGCTGGTCCTGCCGTTGCTGGTCACCGGCGCGCTGCCCCTGGTCGCCCTGCTGGCGCTCTGGCGCTGGCTGCCGCGCGAGGAGCGTCGCCAGCCGAACCGCGGCGCCGCCCTGGCGATCGGCGACCGCCGCCTGCGGCGGCCGCTGGCGGTGGGCTTCGTGGCGATGTTCAGCGTCACCGTGGCGCAGATCACCGTGGGCTTCTTCGCCCTCGACCGGCTGCGCCTGGATTCCGCCGACGCCGCGCGGGTGGCCGGCATCGCCCTGACCGCCGTGGGCGTCGCGCTGATCCTGGCCCAGCTCCTGGTGCGCCGCCTGGACTGGCCACCGCCGCGACTGATCCGGGTCGGCGGGCTGGTCGCCGCCATCGGCTTCGCCGCCGTGTGCTTCGCCGACTCGCCGCCGCTGCTCTGGCTGGCCTTCTTCGTCGCCGCGGCGGGCATGGGTTGGGTGTTCCCGGCAGTCTCGGCGCTCAACGCCAATGCCGTGCGCGCCGAGGAACAGGGTGCCGCCGCCGGCACCCTGGTGGCCGTACATGGCTTCGGCCTGATCAGCGGGCCGCTGCTCGGCACGCTGCTCCACCAATTGGACAGCCGCGCCCCCTACGCGCTGGTCGGTCTGCTGCTGGCGCTGGCGGCGTTCTGGCCGAGCCAACCGACGCGCCCCGTGGAAACGAGGAGCGAAGCACCATGACCGCTGTCGACCTGCTGCTGGTCGCGACCCTGCTGGCGGCCCTGCTCGCCTGGTGGATACCCGCCCTGCCCGGCCGCCGTGGCCTGCTGGCGCTCGCCTCGACGCTGGCGCTCGGCGCCGGCCTGTACGCTGCATGGGACGACCGCTGGCAAGCCGGCGTCGGCGCCTTCGCCGGTTTCTCCCTGCTGCTCGGCGCCTGCCTGCGCCGGAAGCCCGTGCGCGGCCTGCCGTTCCGGACCGGTTCGCTATACGGCCTGCTGGTGCTGCTGGCAATCGCCGCGCTGTACCTGTTCCCGGTCGCGCCGCTGCCGGCGCCGAGCGGCCCCTATGCGGTCGGCGTGCGCGATTTCGAACTGGACGACCCCAGCCGACCCGGCCTGCTCGGCGCCCCGGCCGGACAACCGCGGCGCCTGCTGGTACGCGCCTGGTACCCGGCACGCCCGATCGCCGGCGCCGCGCCGCGTCACTATTTCGACCCAGGCGAGGCGCGCAGCACCGCGCGAGGCTTCGGTGAAATACTCGGCTTTCCGCCGTTGCTCACCTACCTCAAGCACCTGCGCACCAATTCCTATCCGGACGCCCCGCTGCGCGACGATTCCGCTCGCCTGCCGGTGGTGTTCTACAGCCATGGCTACAGCGCCTTCGCCGGCGGCAACTGGACCCTGATGGAAGAACTGGCCAGCCACGGCTACGCGGTCTACGCCATCCAGCACAGCGGCGACGCGTCGCCGACCCGCCTGCCCGATGGCACGCTGCTGCCCATGGACCCCGGGCTGGTCGAACACCTGCGCCGGGCCGCCCACGACGGCTTGCCGCAGGCCATGCGCCAGGGCTATGTCAGCGACGATCTCGACCAGCGCCTCGACGGCCAGTTGCACACCGCCCTCGACCTGCCCGCCCCGGCCAACCGCGCCGTCAACCTCAGCGCGCCGGTATGGCTGGCCGACCGCCTGTTCGTCCATGACCGCCTGCAGGCCGGCGAGGTCCCGGACAGGGTCGCCGACCTGGTGGCCGCCAGCGACTTCGCGCACACCGGCGAGATGGGCATGTCCTTCGGCGGCTCGACCACCGGCGCGGTCTGCATGGTCGACCGACGCTGCGCGGCGGCCGTCAACCTCGACGGCGGCGACTTCGACTTCGCGCCCTTCGATAGCGATTTCCCGGCGCCGCTGCTGATGCTGCACGCTGACCTTGGCAACTTCTACCGGCTGTTCGGCATCGAACCGCCGGCCCGCCCGAGAAGCTTCAACGACTTTTCCTACGAACGCTTCGAGCACGCCGGCCAGCGCCAGGACATTCATCGCCTGGTACTGCGCGATTCGGCCCATGCCGGGCTTACCGACAATCCGCTGTTCATCCGCCGGCCGCTGCGCGACGGGCTGCTCGGCTCGGCACCGACGGAAGTCCTCATCCAGGCTCCCAATGCCCTGGTGCTGGGTTTCTTCGATCACTACCTGCGCGGCCGCGCCAACGACTTTCCGCAAGCGCAGATGGCGCGCTTCCCCGCCTGGCTGACGCGCTACGACAACTCGGCGGTGCGCGACTGGTGGCTGGCCAAGCCGGAAGCCCAGCGCCTGGCGCTGCGACAACGCATCGACGAAATGAAACGGCGCAAGACCGGGCTGGATCTTCCCTGACGACGGGTTACAGTGGGCGCCCCATCTGCGGAGCGCCGCCCCATGCATATCCCGCCCGAGCTGATCATCCACCAGACCCGCCACTGGACGCTGAACCAGCGGATCGACTCGGCCCTGCCCGGCTACTGCATGCTCGGCTCGCGGCAACCGGCGACGGCCTTCCACCAATTGCCGGAACAAGCCCTCGCCGAATTCGGGCCGCTGCTGGCCAGGGTCGAGCGCGAAATGGACGCGCTGCTGCGGCCGCGACGCATCTATGTCGGCCGCTACGGCCACATGCCCGGCCTGCCGGTGCATTTCCACCTGATTCCACTGTACGACTGGGTCGAGGAACTGTTCTGGGAGGACACGCGCTACCGGACGCTCCAGCAGTTCGGCGTGCCGACCGCCGAACCCCTTACCGATGGCGCCGAGCTGACCCTGTTCGTCTGGCGCGAATTCTGCGAACGCGCCGATCCGCCGGCCGTGCGCGGCATGGATCGGCAACAGGCGATCGCCGGATTGCGCCGGGCATTCGGCTACGGCGTCCAACCCCGAACATCGCCTGGGCCGGACTCCGAGCCCGCGTAGGGCGCATGACCGCATGCGGTTATCCACCGTGAAACGGATGGGTTCCAAGGCCGTGAGGGATGAATACCCGCCATGAAACGGGTGGGCTTCGAGGCCGCGTAGGGCGAATAACCGCTTGCGGTTATCCGCCATGAAACGTCGGCGCAGCGGTGTCGT
>NZ_KV812636.1:0-1228 GCF_001813485.1 Pseudomonas sp. HMSC067G02 | reverse complement strand
TGGGGCGGCAAGCGCACCGAGCTGCTGGAGAAGGGCTACGACTTCAAGCTGGAGTACGTCGGCGAGGCGGCGGCCAACCTCGATGGCGGCTATGACGACGACAAGACCGGACGCTACACCGACCAGTTCGCCCTGGGCGTGCACATGGACCTGGAGAAGATCCTCGGCTGGAAGGCTACCGAGTTCCAGTTCACCGTCACCGAGCGCAACGGCAAGAACCTTTCCAACGACCGCATCGGCGACCCGCGTGCCGGGCACATCAGCTCGGTGCAGGAGGTCTGGGGCCGCGGGCAGACCTGGCGGCTGACCCAGCTGTGGCTCAAGCAGCAGTACTTCGACGGCGCGCTGGACGTGAAATTCGGCCGTTTCGGCGAGGGCGAGGACTTCAACAGCTTCCCCTGCGATTTCCAGAACCTGGCCTTCTGCGGCTCGCAGGTGGGCAACTGGGCGGGGAGCATCTGGTACAACTGGCCGGTCAGCCAGTGGGCGTTGCGGGTGAAGTACAACTTCGCGCCGGACTGGTACGTGCAGGTCGGCGCCTACGAGCAGAACCCGTCGAACCTGGAGACCGGCAACGGCTTCAAGATGAGCGGCAGCGGGACCAAGGGCGCGCTGCTGCCGGTGGAGCTGATCTGGCAGCCGAAGGTCGGCGCCGAGCAACTGCCGGGCGAGTACCGGCTGGGCTACTACTACAGCACGGCGAAGGCCGATGACGTCTACGACGACGTCGACGGCCAGCCGCAGGGGCTGACCGGCAACGACTTCAAGTCGCGCGGCAGCAAGCATGGCTGGTGGGTGGTGGCGCAGCAGCAGGTCACTTCGCACAACGGCGATGCCTCGCGCGGGTTGAGCCTGTTCGCCAACCTGACTGTCCACGACAAGGCGACCAACGTGGTGGACAACTATCAGCAGCTTGGAGTGGTCTACAAGGGTCCGTTCGATGCGCGGCCGAAGGACGACATCGGCCTGGGCATCGCGCGCATCCATGTCAACGACGATGTGAAGAAGCGCCAGCGCCTGGTGAACCAGGTGAACGGCATCGACGACTACGACAACCCGCTGTACCAGCCGCTGCAGGACACCGAGTACAACGCCGAGCTGTACTACGGGGTGCATGTGACCGACTGGCTGACGGTGCGGCCGAACCTGCAATACATCAAGCAGCCGGGCGGGGTCGACGAGGTCGACAACGCGCTGGTGGCGGGGATCAAGATCCAGACGGTGTTCT
>NZ_KV812635.1:0-31410 GCF_001813485.1 Pseudomonas sp. HMSC067G02 | reverse complement strand
GTTATTCGCCCTACGGGGGCGTGTCGAGGGCTGGCAGCGCCTCCGGGCGTAATGGCTCGCCGTTACGCCGGTGTCTCAAGCCACCGCGTAGTAATGCTTGACGAAGCCGCCGTCGGCAACCTCCCAGAGCACCGGGGTGCCCTTGCTGACGAACCAGCTGTCGCCGGCCTTGTAGAGCGTGCTCTGGCCGGTGGACTCGTCGGTGAGGCGGACCTCGCCGCTGACCACCGTGGCCTGTTCGCTGAACGGATAGGTCATGCGGAACTTGCCGGCGGTGGTGCCGAAGTAGGCGGCGCTGACCGGGTCGGTGGGGGCTCCGGCGGTCATCTTGCCGAAGGCTTTCACCTCGCCTTCGAGGATCTCCGAGCCGAGGTCGGCAACGCTGCCCCAGGCGTCCAGTTCATCGAGGGTGATGCCGTGGCGGATAACGGTAATGGCCATGGGAATGCTCCTTGTAGAGTGATCGGTAGGTTTCAGCGCCGGCCGTTCCAGTAGCCGGAGAGCTGGTGCCAGGTCTTGCCCGCGCTGAGCAGCAGCGGGCGGAAGTGGTCCTTGCCGTGGATCGGGATGCGGCGTACCGAGCTGAGCAGGTCGTAGCGCGCCGAGCCTTCGCTCATGCCTTCGGCGAGGACCTTGCAGACGATGTGGCTGGGGGTCACGCCGAACCCGGAATAACCCTGGACGAAGAACGCGTTGGGCCGCCCCGAGAGGCTGCCGATCTGCGGGAACAGGTTGGCGCTGCAAGCCATCGGCCCACCCCAGGCGAGGTCGATGCGGACGTGCTCCAGGTAGGGGAAGATCTTCAGCATCAGCTTGCGGTTCCAGGCCTTGAGGTCGCCGGGGATGCGTTCGACGAAGGGCGTGGCGGCGCCGAACAGCAGGCGGTTCTCGTTGGTCACCCGGTAGTAGTCGATGACCGGGCGGATGTCGCTGTAGGCGCCGCGGATCGGGCTGATCCGCTGGATCAGTTCGTCCGGCAGCGGCTCGGTCATCATCTGGAACGCGTAGGTATTGATGGTGGTGCGGTGCAGCTCGGGTTCGAGCCGGTTGAGGAAGCTGTCGCAGGCCCAGAGCAGCTTGTTCGCGGTGACCGAGCCCTTGGCCGTGCGCACGCGGATGCGCTCGCCGTATTGCACCTCCAGCGCCGGGCTGTATTCGAATATCCGTGCGCCGAGGCCGGCCAGCGCCTTGGCTTCGCCGAGCAGCAGGTTGAGCGAGTGCACATGGCCGCCGCCCATGTGCAGCAGGGCGCTGCCGTAGGCGTCCGAGCCGATGATCTGGCGCACCTCGGCACCGTGCAGGTAACGGATCTCATGGGGCGAGCCGAGCGACCGGAATTCCTTTTCCCAGGCCTGCAGGGTCTTCGCCTGGCGTGCGTTGAAGCCCATGTAGCCGTAGCCGTGGCAGAAGTCGGCGTCGATGGCGTACTTCTCGATGCGGCCCTTGATGATGTCGGCGCCGAGGTCGCTGATCTCGAAGATCGCCCGCAGGCCGTCCTCGCCGACGTCCTTGCGGATCTTCTCCAGGTCGTGGCCGATGCCGGCCATGATCTGCCCGCCGTTGCGCCCGGTACCGCCGAAGCCGAGGTGGCGGGCCTCCAGCACGACGATGTCGGTGATGCCGTGCTCGGCCAGTTCCAGCGCGGTGTTGATGCCGGAGAAGCCGCCGCCGATCACCACCACGTCGGCGTCCAGGTCGGTTTCCAGGGAGGGGAAGGACAGCTCGTACTTCTTGGTCGCCGTGTAGTAGGTCGGCGTCTCGATGTTGATCATGGATGCGGCCTGGCAAGGGGTGGATGTACCTATTAGACGCTCCGTGGCCGCCGCGGTCTTGTTCCTGTCTGCCGCCGGCTTGACCGGCCCTGCCAGGCGCGCTTCAGCCCAGCGTGGCGATCACCCGTGGCGCGACGAAGTCGATGAAGGCGCGCAGCTTGGGCGAGACCTGGCGGCCGGACGGCCAGAGCAGGAAGAACCGCGCGCGGCGCTCGCAGAAGGCGTCGAGGACGCTGACCAGGCGTCCTTCGCGCAGCGCCTCGCGGATCGAGAAGTCCGGCAGGCAGGCGATGCCCTGGTCGCGCAGGGCGAAGCAGACGCGGGTCTCGATGTTGTTGCAGACCATCGACACCGGAATCTGCGGCGGGGCTTCGCCGTCCGCGCGGCGCAGCGGCCATTCCTCGAGGCGGCCGGTGTTGGAGAAGCGGTAGTGCAGGCAGGTGTGCCGCAGCAGGTCTTCCGGGCAGCGTGGCGTGCCGTGGCGGGCGAAGTAGGTCGGCGAGCCGACCAACTTCAACTGGAACTCGCCCAGTTCGCGCATGGACAGCCGCGAATCCACCGGCTGGCCGGTGCGCAGGACCACGTCGAAGCCTTCGTCGACGACATCCACCACGCGATCGCTGAAGTCGAGGTCTAGCTCGATGTCCGGATAGGCCTGCATGAAATCGGCGAGCGCCGGCAGGACCAGCCCGCTGACCAGCGGCAGGCTGACCCGCAGGCGCCCGCGCGGGGTCTCGCGGCTTTGCGACAGCTCCAGCTCGGTGGCTTCGATCTCGGCCAGGATGCGCCGGCTGCGCTCGAGGAACAGGCTGCCTTCGGCGGTCAGGGTGATGCTGCGGGTGCTGCGGTGGAACAGGCGCACGCCGAGCTTCTCTTCCAGGCGGGCGACCCGCTTGCCCACCGCCGAGGCGCTGACGCCGAGGGTCCGGGCGGCGCCGACGATGCTGCGGGTCTCGGCGACGCGGACGAAGACGGTGAAACCGCTGAGGCTGTCCATGCAAGGCTCCGATTACGGACATGAAGGTCCGGATAGAGCGGAACTCTATCCGTCTTTTTCCGCTTTTGCAGCGCTCTTAGCCTGTCCGCATCCTTCATCGTCCGCGGAGAGTCCTGCATGCCAGGTTTCGAACGAGGGCCAGGGCGCAGCCTGGCGGAACATGTCGATCAGGCGATCGAGGCGGCATTCGCCGACCAGCGCCTGGTGGGAGCGGTGGTACTGGTGGCGCACCGGGGGCAGTGGCTCTATCGACGGGCTGCCGGCCTGGCCGACCGCGAGGCCGGCCGGACAATGGGCGAGGACAGCCTGTTCCGCCTGGCCTCGGTGAGCAAGCCGATCGTCAGCGTCGCCGCCCTGAGCCTGGTGGACGAGGGCCGGCTGGCCCTCGACGAGCCGATCGCCGACTGGTTGCCGGCGTTCCGTCCGCGCCTGGCCGACGGCCGCGAGGCGCGCATCACGCCGCGGCAGTTGCTGAGCCACAGCGCCGGCCTCGGCTATCGCTTCCTCGAAGCCGACGCAGACGGCCCCTATGCCCGCGCCGGGATTTCCGACGGCATGGACCTGCCGGGCTTCGACCTGGCCGAGAATCTCCGTCGCCTGGCCTCCGTGCCCTTGCTCTACGAGCCCGGCCGCGCCTGGGGCTATTCGCTGGCCACCGACGTGCTCGGCGCGCTGGTGGCGCGGGTCGACGGGCGGCCGCTGGCGGAAGCGCTGCGGCAGCGGGTCGGGATTCCGGCCGGCATGCGCGACAGCGGCTTCCTCTGCGCCGACGCGCAACGCCTGGCGGCGGTCTACGTCAGCGACCGGCCACGCCCGCGGCGGATGGCCGAGCGGGAGACCGTCACGCCGTTCGAGGACTGCGTCGGCATTCGCTTCGAGCCGCGTCGGGCCTTCGAGCCGTCTGCCTATGCGTCTGGCGGGGCGGGGATGATCGGCAGCGCCGGCGACGTGCTGCGCCTTCTGGAGGTCCTTCGCCAGGGCGGCGCGCCGTTGCTGACGCCTGGCCTGGTGGAGGAAATGGGCCGCGACCAGGTACCCGGCCTGGAACTGCCGGCCAATCCCGGTTTCGGCTTCGGCCTGGGCTTCTCCGTGCTGCGTGACCCGGCCATCGCGCAATCGCCGGAGTCTCCCGGCACCTGGCGCTGGGGCGGCGCCTACGGGCATTCCTGGTTCGTCGACCGGGCCCGCGAACTGTCGGTGGTGGCGCTCACCAACACCCTGTTCGAGGGCATGTCGGGACGCTTCGTCAACGACCTGCGCGACGCCGTCTACCGTTCCGCGGAGGTGCGCTGATGGGACGCCGCGAAGCATTTCCGGAGAACGCCGGGGCCGCTGCGTCGGCCGTGGCGCCGCGGCTGCCGCTGAGCGCGTTGCTGGCGATGGCGATGTCCGGCTTCGTCGCCATTCTCAGCGAAACCCTGCCGGCCGGCCTGCTGCCGCAAATCGGCGCGGGGCTGGCGGTCAGCGAGGCGCTGGCCGGGCAGCTGGTCAGCGTCTATGCCCTGGGTTCGCTACTGGCCGCGTTGCCGGCGGCGAGCCTGACCCAGGGCTGGCGGCGGCGCCGGGTGCTGCTGCTGGCGCTGCTGATCTTCTTCGTCTGCAACAGCTTCACCGCCGTTTCCTCGGATTACCGCCTGACCCTGCTGGCGCGCTTCGGCAGCGGCGTCGCCGCCGGCCTCGCCTGGGGCCTGCTGGCCGGCTACGCGCGGCGCCTGGTGCCGCCGGAGCAGCAAGGGCGGGCGCTGGCGGTGGCCATGCTCGGTGCGCCGCTGGCGTTGTCGCTCGGCGTTCCGCTGGGCACCTGGCTGGGCGGCCTGCTCGGCTGGCGCTGGGCCTTCGGCCTGTTGTCGCTGATCGCGCTGCTGCTGGTCGGCTGGGTGCTGCACAGCGTGCCGGACTTTCCTGGCCAGCCGGCCGGGCGGCGCCTGCGCCTGCTCGGGGTGCTGCGCACGCCGGGCGTGCGTCCGGTATTGCTGGTGATCGTCGCCTGGGTGCTGGCGCACAACATCCTCTACACCTATATCGCGCCGTTCCTCGCCAAGGTCGGCCTGGGCGCCTCGGTGGACCTGGCCCTGCTGGTATTCGGCAGCGCCGCGGTGGCGGGAATC
Organism: Pseudomonas sp. HMSC067G02; assembly: GCF_001813485.1. Taxonomy (NCBI): domain Bacteria; kingdom Pseudomonadati; phylum Pseudomonadota; class Gammaproteobacteria; order Pseudomonadales; family Pseudomonadaceae; genus Pseudomonas; species Pseudomonas sp. HMSC067G02. The sequence goes on along the minus strand of NZ_KV812635.1, from coordinate 26,533 downwards.
TGGCTGGTCGGCGCGCTGGTCGACCGGCACCTGCGGCGGATGGTCCTGGCCAGCCTGGCGCTGTTCGCCGTGGCGGCGCTGGCGCTGTGCCTGGGCGCTCGCTGGAGCTGGCTGGCGTTCGCCGGCCTGGCCCTCTGGGGACTGACGTTCGGTGGCGCGGCGACGCTGCTGCAGACCGCCTCGGCGGACGCCGCCGGGGAGGGCGCCGAGCTGGCCCAGTCGATGATCGTGGTGGCCTGGAACCTGGCCATCGCCGGCGGCGGAGCGTTGGGCGGCATGGTGTTGCAGCGCTGGGGCAGCGAGATGCTGCCCTGGACCCTGCTGCCGCTGATCGGCCTGGCCGCGGCGCTGGCCTGGGGCAATGCCGCGCACGCGTTCCGCGTCGGCCCGCGCGGTTTCCCCAGGGCATCGTCCGAACGCCGGAAAGCGGCGGAATAGAGGGGCGGCGCCGGGCGAGGCAAAAAACGCGACGGGTCTTAGAACGTTTATTCACTTGGGTTATTTGGATAGGCCCGATTCGAATATCCATCGCGTCGAAATACCTGTCGCGACGATGCGCTCCTCCGTCATGCAGCGGAATCCGCTGTCATTGCGCCGAACGCCTTCGCTGCCTCGCCGCTAGCCGCCATGCAGCGCCCGGCGCGGCTGTTGCACCGGCATCTTGCCGGTGCGCCGGCGCTGCCTAGAATCGGCCCCAGTCGCACTTACCCCCGCTTCGCCTACAGGAGTTACCGCCATGATGAATGCCATGCAGATGCCGATGAACATGAATGCCGCCATGCCGATGATGCCCATGATGGGCATGCCGATGATGATGGCGAGCATGCAGTGCGAAACGATGGACGACGGCATGCTGTGCAAGATGATGCCGGCGATGGGCATGGATATGGGCCAGTTCCGCAACAGCGCCGAGATGATGGCGATGATGATGAACTGCGGCATGCCCATGATGATGCAGTGCGGCAACCTGGCGATGATGGGCATGTCCCAGGCCTGCATGGCGATGATGCCGACGATGGGCATGGGGATGGGCATGCCGATGATGGGCATGGCTCCGATGAAGTGCATGATGGAGTGCTCCATGCAGGGCGACGCCCTGCATTGCAGGATGATGCCGATGCAGGGCATGGACATGGAGATGTTCAAGAATTGCTGCATGCTGATGGCGAAGATGATGGAGTGCGGCATGCCGATGATGATGAGTTGCAACGGCATGCCGATGATGTGCTGCACCTGCTGATCCGTCGCCGGATGGAAAAGGCCCGCCCGGGATGACCGGGCGGGCCTTTCTTCGTCCATGGCAGCAAGGCCGGGGTCAGTCCAGGCGCTCCGGGTAGGTCATCACCAGGTACGCCAGCGCTTCGCTATCGGCGGGGTTGCGGTAGCTGTGCGGCTGGTCGGCGTAGAACAGGATCGAGTCGCCGGTGGCGAGCAGGAAGCGCTCTTCGTTGACCCGCACTTCCAGTACCCCTTGCGCCACCACCAGGTTCTCCTGGGTGCCGGGGGCGTGGGCTTCGGCGTCTTCCTGGCCGAGGCCGCGCAGGCGCAGTTCGTAGAACTCCACCTGGCGCGCCACATCGAAGGGGAACAGCGCGCGGCTGGTGAAGGCGCCGTCGGCGCTGACCAGGCGCTTGCTCTGTTGCGCCGGCAGCACGGCGACGCCGGCGAAGGCGCGATCGTCGAGGAAGGCTGCCACCGACACCTTGAGGCCCTGGGCGATCTTGCACAGCACCTTGATCGACGGCACGCTGCGCCCGGACTCGATCTGCGCCAGCATCGCCCGGCTGACGCCGGAAATCCGCGCCAGAGCGTCCAGCGAGAGATTGCGCTTGCCGCGCAGGCGCAGCAGGTTGTGGGCGACGCGCTGGCCAATCAGATCATCGGGTTCGGTATGCACGCCGGCGGCCAGTTCCAGGTGGGCGACGCCATCGCTGGCGGGCAGGTTCATCGGTCAGGCCCGGCGGCTGCGCTCGTCGTGCCTGGCTGGCGGTTGCGGCACGGCGTAGCCGGCCCGCCAGGCGTACACCGCCCACATCATTTCGCCCAGGCGGCGTGCCTGGCGGCGCGAGCGGTAGCGGGCGAAATCGATGACGTTGTCGGTGCGGTCCATGAGGCATTCCTCGGGCGGCGGGTTCGATGGCAGCCAGACTATCCCTTCGCCGCTTAGAGCCATAAATACTAAGTTTTTATTTATTAATTCACTTTTGTGCTTACAAGGAACACCGAACCGTACCGAGCAGCATATTTATATTCTTTAAAGGTATTTAAATTAATTTTCTTATTCCAATAAATTAAAGGCTCTCGCGTACCTGCCGACCAATCGGCGCGCCGCACCGAATCCATGCCGCCTCGCGCGGTATCTCGTGCCCGGCGTGTCCGGGCTTGCGTGGGAGTCAGCGATGTCCGTTTCCCTTCCGGCGCCAGCGCGCGCCGACGTTCCCTTGCAGATCCGTGCCCTCGACGCTGCGTTCGGCGCCGAGGTGCTCGGCCTCGACCTCGGGTTGCCCCTGGCCGCCGAGGACTTCCGCCGTATCCATCGGGCGCACCTGGACCACCATGTGCTGGTGTTCCGCGAGCAGCGCATCACCCCGGCGCAGCAGATCGCCTTCAGCCGGCGCTTCGGTGAGTTGCAGATCCATGTGCTGAAGCAGTTCCTGCTCCCAGGGCATCCGGAGATCCTCATCGTTTCCAACATCGTCGAGAACGGCCAGCCCGTCGGTCTCGGCGATGCCGGCAAGTTCTGGCACTCCGACCTTTCCTATAAGGAGCTGCCGAGCCTCGGCTCGATGCTGCATGCCCAGGAGCTGCCGGAGGAGGGCGGCGATACTCTGTTCGCCGACATGCACAAGGCCTGGGACAGCCTGCCGGAGGCCCTGCGCAAGGCGATCGAGGGACGCACGGCGGCGCATTCCTATACCGCCCGCTACAGCGAACCGCGCTTCGAGGGCAACTGGCGGCCGACCCTGAGCGCCGCCCAGCTCGCCGAGGTGCGCGAAGTGGTCCATCCGATCGTGCGCACCCACCCGGAAAGCGGGCGCAAGGCGCTGTTCGTCAGCGAAGGTTTCACCACCCGCATCGTCGGCCTGCCGGCCGACGAGAGCGCCCAACTGCTCGCCGAGCTGTATGCGCACAGCGTGCGCCCCGAGCACATCTACCGGCATCGCTGGCAGGCGCATGACCTGGTGTTCTGGGACAACCGCTCGCTGATCCATCTCGCTGGCGGTTGCCCGGCCCACCTGCGGCGCAAGCTCTACCGCACCACCATCCAGGGCGACGCGCCGTTCTGACGACGGCGCGCGCTTCCCCCTTTTCGCAAGGAGCGTTTCCATGAACCGCATTCCCCGTTTCACCCGCCTGGTCGCCGCGCTCGGCCTGGGCCTGAGCCTCGCCACCACGCTGCTGGCCAGCCGGCCGGCGCAGGCCGAGGGCGAGATCCGCATCGCCGAGCAGTTCGGCATCGTCTACCTGCTGCTCAACGTGGTCCGCGACCAGCGCCTGATCGAAAAGCACGGCCAGGCCGAGGGCCTGCAAATCAAGGTCGACTGGACCCAACTGTCCGGCGGCGCGGCGGTCAACGATGCGCTGCTGTCCGGGGCGATCGATATCGCCGGTGCCGGCGTCGGTCCGCTGCTGACCATCTGGGACCGTACCCGCGGGCGCCAGAACGTCAAGGCGGTGGCCTCGCTGGGCAACTTCCCCTACTACCTGCTGAGCAACGACCCGCGGGTCAGGAGCATCGCCGACTTCGGCGCCGGGGATCGCATCGCCGTGCCGGCGGTGGGGGTTTCGGTGCAGTCGCGCTTCCTCCAGTACGCCGCGGCGAAGCAGTGGGGCGACAAGCAGTTCGACCGCCTCGACAAGTACACCGTGGCGCTGCCGCACCCGGACGCCACCGCCGCGCTGGTGGCCGGCGGCACCGAGCTGACCGGGCATTTCTCCAACCCGCCGTTCCAGGACCAGGCGCTGGCCAACCCGAAGGTCCACGTGGTGCTCGACAGCTACGAGCTGCTGGGGCCGAACTCGCCGACCGTGCTGTTCGCCACGGAGAAGTTCCGCCAGGACAACCCGAAGACCTACCGGGCCTTCGTCGAGGCGCTGAAGGAAGCGGCGGCCTTCGCCCAGAACGACAAGGCGGCGGCCGCCGACACCTATATCCGGGTGACCGGGGCGAAGATCGACCGCGCCGCGCTGCTGAAGATCATCGCCAATCCGCAGGTGGAGTTCAGCGTCACGCCGAAGAACACCTATCCGCTGGCGGAGTTCCTCTACCGGGTCGGTGCGATCCGCAACAAGCCGGCCTCCTGGCAGGACTATTTCTTCCAGGACGGCGCGCCGTTGCAGGGGAGTTGAGACGCCGATGAACGCCGCCTCCCGCCAACCTTCCACGCTCCCCGCCGACGCCCTGCTGGCGGTGGACGGAGTCAGCCTCGAATACCGCACCCGCTCGCGCGTGGTGCGGGCCACCCAGCGGGTCAGCTTCGAAGTCGACCCGGCCGATCGCTTCGTCCTGCTCGGCCCGTCCGGCTGCGGCAAGTCGACCCTGCTCAAGGCGGTGGCCGGCTTCATCCCGCCCAGCGAGGGCGAGATCCGCCTTCAGGGACAGGCGGTCAGGGCGCCCGGACCCGACCGTATCGTGGTATTCCAGGAGTTCGACCAGTTGCCGCCATGGAAGACCGTACGGCAGAACGTGCTGTTTCCCTTGCGGGTGTCCGGCCAGGTGGCGCGCGACGAGGCCGAGCGACGCGCCGACGAATGCCTCGAGAAGGTCGGCCTGGCGGGCTTCGCCGAAGCCTACCCGCACACGCTGTCCGGGGGCATGAAGGCGCGGGTGGCGATCGCCCGGGCGCTGGCGATGCAGCCGAAGATCCTGCTGATGGACGAGCCGTTCGCCGCGCTGGACGCGCTGACCCGGCGAAAGATGCAGGAAGAACTGCTGCGCCTGTGGGAAGAGGTGCGTTTCACCCTGCTGTTCGTCACCCATTCCATCGAGGAGGCGTTGGTGGTGGGCAACCGCATCCTGCTGCTCTCGCCGCACCCGGGGCGGGTCCGGGCCGAAGTGCATGGCCACCCGTTCGGGCTGCACAGCCTGGGTGGCGAAGCGCTGCAAGCGGCGGCGCGACGCATCCACCGCTTGCTGTTCGACGAGGGCGGCGAACCGACGGTGGCCGCGACCCTCGACTTCGCCGACATCCGTCTGGCCCACTGAGCAAAGGAGCCGATCGATGAGTCGAGTCACGCGCGTCCGCGAAGAATACGAAATCCAGCTCGAACCCCTGCTGGAGGTCCCCCTGGAGCGGCGCCTGCCCCTGGGCCAGCGTCTCTGGCAACAGGGCTGGCTGCGCAAGGGGCTGATCCTGGCGCTGCTGGCGCTGGCCTGGGAGCTGGCGGCGCGGGTCCAGGGCAACGACCTGCTGCTGCCAGGCTTCCTGCAGACGGCCAGGGCCCTCGGCGAGGGCCTGGCCAGCGGCGAACTGCCGGCCAAGGCGGGGATCTCCCTGCTGGTGCTGTTCAAGGGCTACCTGCTGGGGATCGTCCTGGCCTTCGTTCTGACCAGCCTGGCGGTCTCCACGCAGTTGGGCCGCGACCTGCTCGGCACCCTCACGGCGATGTTCAACCCGCTGCCGGCGATCGCGCTGCTGCCGCTGGCGCTGCTCTGGTTCGGCCTGGGCCAGAACAGCCTGATCTTCGTGCTGGTGCATTCGGTGCTCTGGGCGCTGGCGCTGAACACCTATGCCGGTTTCCTCGGTGTCTCGGAGACCCTGCGCATGGCCGGGCGCAACTACGGCCTGCGCGGCCTGCGCTTCGTCCTGCTGATCCTGGTGCCGGCGGCGCTGCCGTCGATCCTCGCCGGGCTGAAGATCGGCTGGGCCTTCGCCTGGCGCACGCTGATCGCCGCGGAACTGGTGTTCGGCGCGAGCAGCGGCAAGGGCGGGCTCGGCTGGTACATTTTCCAGAACCGCAACGAGCTGTACACCGACAAGGTATTCGCCGGCCTGGCGGTGGTGGTGCTGATCGGCCTGCTGGTGGAGAACCTGGTGTTCGGCAGCATCGAGCGCCTCACGGTGAAACGCTGGGGAGTGCAACGCTAGGGCGGCGGACGGGTGGAGTGTTACGGCAACTTTCTCGGCAACTGTTGCGCTGGCGCGGCGGCAAAGCGGAGTAACGTCTTGCCCGCACCCACTTCAAAGGATGGAACGAATGTCGCTCTCCGTGGATCTGCTGCTGGCGTTCTCCCTGTTCGCCTTCGTCACCTCCGTTACGCCCGGTCCGAACAACACCATGCTGCTGGCCTCGGGGGTCAACTTCGGTTTCGTCCGCTCCATCCCGCACATCCTCGGGATCAGTTGCGGCTTCTTCATCATGGTGATGGCGGTGGGCTTCGGCCTGGGCACGGTGTTCGAGGCCTACCCGGTGCTGTACACCATCCTGCGCTACGTCGGCGCGGCCTACCTGCTGTACCTGGCCTGGAAGATCGCCACCTCCGGCCCGGCCGGCAACGACCCGGAGGGACGTGGCAAGCCGTTGAGCTACTGGGGCGCGGCGGCGTTCCAGTGGGTCAACCCGAAGGCCTGGGTGATGGCGGTCGGCGCCATCAGCACCTACACCCCGTTGCAGGGCTACTTCACCAACGTGGTGGTGATCTCGACGGTCTTCGCCCTGATCAACGCGCCGACCATCGGAATCTGGGCCGGTTTCGGCAGCATGCTGCGCAACGTGCTGCGCGATCCGCGCTGGCTGCGGGTGTTCAACGTAGGGATGGCGCTGCTGTTGGTCGCGTCGCTGTACCCGATCCTGGCGGAAAATCATTCGGCCTGACCTGTCACCACCCTATCAGTTGTATTAGCTCGTAACTCGTCGCCATTTCGTGAAGAGTTTTTCGCTCGGTGCCCAGCCTCGGAAGGGGGAGAGCGATGCAGGAGCGACATGGCTTACCGTTACGCAGCTTTTCGTCGGGCAAGGCGCTGACCGCGGGACGCGCAGCGCGCCCGGAGGTTGCGCAGGAGCGACGCTACCTGCAAGGCGCCCCGCTGGGGTTGGAACTGCCGGGGCGGATCGCCTTGCGCGACCCGCATTGCGCCTGGCAATGGTTCGAGCCGGAGGCGGCCGCGCAAGCGTTCCCGGCGGCGCACTGGCTGGCGGCGTTCCTGGTACTGCTGGGACGCTACGGCAACGAAGAGATCACCCTGGGTTTTCCCGAGCCGATCACGGTGCGCGGGCGGCAGGCGCCCGCGCTGCTACGTTCCGCCTACCGGGCGCTGGAGTCGTCCGCCGAACGTAGCGCGCGGCTGGCGGAAGAACTCGACGATGCCCGGCGGCAGCTCTCCGCCGAGGGCCAGGAGCGCGCCGCCCTGGCCGGGCGCTGCGCGGTCCAGGTGCTGGCGGCGCGGCCGACGGCGAGCAGCCCCGGCTGGCTGGCCCTGGTGCTGGCGGCGGACGGCAGCGTCGGCCTGGCTCTGCGCGATCCCCAGTACGACGGATTGCGGCGCATCGCCGGCCATCTCGCGCGCCTGGCGCGCGGCCTGGTCGACGCCCAGGCCTGCGTCGGCCGGCTGCCCTGGCTGGACGCCGACGAAGAGCGCCGTTTGCAGGCCCTGCGCAGCGAGCCCCAGGCCGCGCCGCCGCGCGGCGTACTCCACCATCTGTTCGAGGCCCAGGCGCGGCGCACGCCGCAGCGCATCGCCGTGCACGCCGCCGACCGCAGCCTCAGCTATGCCGAGCTGGAGCGCGAAAGCGCCGCGCTCGCCGCGCGCCTGCGCGCCGCCGGGGTGGCTCCGGAGCAGCGGGTCGGGGTCTGCCTGCGGCGCGACAGCGGCCTGCTGGTCGGCCTGCTCGGCGTGCTCCGCGCCGGCGGTTGCTACGTCCCGCTGGACCCGGCCTACCCGGAGGAACGGGTGGCCTACATGCTCGACGACGCCGACTGCCTGCTGGTGCTGGTCGACGCCAGCACCCGCGAGCGGGTCGCCGCGCTGGGCCGGCCATGCCTGGCGCTGGAGGAGGGCGGCGACCAGGCGAACGACCTGGCGCTGCCCGCGAGCGAGGTCGGCGCCGAGCACCTCGCCTACATCATCTATACCTCCGGATCCACCGGACGCCCCAAGGGCGTCGCCATCGAGCACGGCAGTGCCCATGCCTTCCTGCGCTGGGCCGGCCAGCACTATGCCGCCGAAGAATGGAGCGGGGTACTGGCGGCGACCTCGGTGTGTTTCGACCTGTCGGTCTACGAGCTGTTCGGCACCCTGGCCGAAGGCGGTACGCTGCACTTGGTGGAAAACCTGTTCAGCCTGCCGGACTACCCGCGCCGCGACGAGATCAGTCTGCTCAATACCGTGCCCTCGGTGTGCGCCGCGCTGCTCGCCCTCGGCGACCTGCCGGGCGGGGTGCGCACGCTGAACCTGGCCGGCGAACCGCTGCGCGGCCACCTGGTGCGACAGATTCGTGGCCAACCCCAGGTACGGCGCCTGGTCAATCTCTACGGGCCGACCGAGGACACCACCTATTCGACGGTGCACGAACTGGACCTGCACGCCGAAGCGCTCGACGAGCCGCCCATCGGCCGACCGCTGCCCGGTACCACGGTGGAGGTGCTCGACGGCTTCGAGGCGCCGCTGCCGCTGGGTGTGGCCGGGGAGCTGTACCTCGGCGGCATCGGCCTGGCGCGTGGCTATTTCGGCAAGCCGGAGCAGACCGCCGAGCGTTTCCGCGTCGATCCGGGCAGCGGCGAGCGCCGCTATCGCACCGGCGACCGCGTACGCATGCGCGAGGACGGCGTGCTGGAACACCTCGGCCGGCTCGACGACCAGGTCAAGTTCAACGGCTTCCGCATCGAGCTGGGCGAGATCGCCTCGTGCCTGGCGAGTTTTCCCGGGGTGAGCGAAGCCTGCGCCATGCTCACCGAGGACAGCGCCGGCCTGCGTCGGCTGGTCGGCTACCTGGCGGCGCCGTTCGCCCCGCAGCTCCAGGCGCTGAACGAGCACCTTGGGCAAAGCCTGCCGCACTACATGTTGCCGTCGGCGTTCGTGGTCCTGACGGAGCTGCCCAAGACGCTCAATGGCAAGATCGACCGCAAGGCCCTGCCGCGTCCCCAGGCGACCGACGCCGAGCCGCAGGCGCTGCCCGGCGATCCGCTGGAACAGGCGCTGCACCAGGCCTGGCAGGCGCAGCTTGGCGCGCCGCCGCGCGCCGGGCAGGGTTTCTACGCCGCCGGCGGCGATTCCCTGCGGGCGGTGCACCTGCTCGCGACGCTGCGCCAGCGACTGTCCCGCCGCGTACCGTTGCAGGCGTTCGCCGGTGGCCCGGCGACCCCCGAGGCCCTGCTGGAATTGCTGCGCCAGGCCGCGCCCGAGGGCGACGAGCCGGAGCCGAGCGCCGGCGCCGCCGGGCTGAGCCTCGCCGAACGGCGCCTGTGGGTGGCCCAGCAACTGGCGCCGGAGGACACCTCCTACAACCTGCTGGCCCACCTGCGCATAGTCGGCGCCACGGCCGACGCCATCGAACAGGCCTTGCGCCAGTTGCTGGAACGGCATGTGGCGCTGCGCCGGCGTGTCGAAACGGGCGTCGACGGGCCGCAGCCGCATGCGCTGGCGGCGCATGCGGTGCCCCTGCAACGCCTGCTGGCGAGCGACGCCGCCCACGCCGAGCGGCTGCTGGAGGATGGCGTGCGCCGTGAGGGCGCGCGAGTCTTCGACCTTGCCCATGAGGCGCCGGCGCGCCTGCTGCTGGTCGTCTCCCGCGACAGCGCGCGCGCCGACCTCCTGCTCAGCGTCCATCACTACGCCTTCGACGATGTGTCGCTGGCGGTCTTCGCTGCGGAGCTGAAGGCGCTGCTCGATGGCGGCCGCCTGGCCGCGCTCGCCAGCACGCCGGAACAGGTCGCCGCCCGCGAGCGCGCGGCGTTGGCCTCGGGCCGCCTGGAGCGCGTCGCCGAGCGCTGGGCGGAGCGTCTGTTGCCGCTGGCGAAGGCTCCCGGCGCCGCGGCGGCGCGCCGGGAGGAGCGCGGCGGGCGCGCCGGCCAGCGCCTTGCCCTGCCGGTTTCCGCCGCCGCCCATGCCGCCTGCCGGACGCTGGCCGAACGCGCCTCGGTAAGCCCGTTCAGCGCTGCGCTGCAAGCCTTCGCCGAAGTGCTCGGCGCCGAACTGGGCGTCGACGACCTGCTCGTCGGCGTGGCCCTGGCCGGGCGTTCGCGCCTGGAAATGCAGGGGCTGGTCGGCTGCTTCGTCAACCTCCTGCCGCTGGCGGTCGGCCTGCGTCCGGGGCAGTCCGCGGAGTGGCGCCTGCGCCAGGTCGGCCATGACCTGCTGGAACTGCTCGAACACCAGGACGTGCCCCTCGAATGCGTGACCCAGGCCCTGCGCCAGCGTGGCGCCAGCGGCCTGCCGATCCGCATCGCCTGCGGCGCGCACAACGGTCGGGCGGCCCCGGCGGTGGATGCCGGGGTGCGCGTCGAAGCCGACTTCATCCCGGTGCCCGGCGCGCGCCTCGACCTGACGCTCTGGCTGGAAGACCAGCCGCAGGGCTGGCTGGCGGTCTGGACCGGGGCCAGCGCGATCTACGACCTGGACCGCATCGAGCGCCTGCACCAGGCCTGGGAGCGGCGCCTGCTGGCGAACGCCGGCGAACCTACCTCGAAACGCATGTCGCCGGAGGGCTGCAACGCTTCCTGACGACTCGAGTCCCCCACGGAGAACAGCGATGGAACGAACAGCTCCCAGTCTCACCGGTCGCGGCTTCGCCCGGCCGCGCAATCTCACCCCGCGCAGCAGCGAGGCGCTGGTGCGGCGCCCGGCGGCGGAGCGCGACGGCCTGCCGCTGCTGATCGAGGCGCAGGCTCCCGGCCTGTCCCTGGCCGACTGGATCCGCGAGCAGGGCCAGTCCCTGCACGACGACCTGAATCTGGCTGGCGGCCTGTTGCTGAGAGGCTTCGAGGTCGACTCGGCAGAGCGCTTCCGCGCCGCCGCCGCCGCCTTCGCTCCGCAACTGCTCGACTACAAGGAGCGTTCCTCGCCGCGCAGCCAGGTCAGCGGCGAGGTCTACACCTCCACCGAGCATCCGCTGGACCAGCCGATCTTCCTGCATAACGAGCAGTCCTATACCGCCGACTGGCCGCTGTACATCATGTTCCATTGCCAGGTCGCGCCGCTCGAAGGCGGCGCCACCCCGGTGGCGGCTAACCGGTTGGTGCTCCGCCACCTGCCGGACGAATTCCTGGAGCGTTTCGAGCGCCTGGGCATCCTCTACGTGCGCAACTACCGCGCTGGCCTCGGCCTGTCCTGGCGCGAAGCGTTCCAGACCGACAGCCGCGCCGAGGTCGAGGCGTTCTGCGCTGAGCACCGGATCGCCCATGCCTGGATCGGCGACGAGCACCTACGCACCTGGCAGAGGCGCGCGGCCTTCCAGCGCCACCCGCATACCGGCGAGCGCCTGTGGTTCAACCACGGCATGTTCTTCCATGCCAGCAGTCTCGAGCCGGGCCTGCGCGATGCGCTGTTGCGCAGCGTCGCCGAGGAAGACCTGCCGTACCAGACCTACTACGGCGATGGCAGCCCGATCGAGGCGCAGACCCTGGCGACCATCCGCAGCGCCATAGACCGCGAGACGCGGCGCTTCGACTGGCGCGTGGGCGACGTGCTGATCCTCGACAACATGCTCGCCCAGCACGGCCGCGAGCCGTTCCGCGGGCCGCGCCGGATCCTCACCATCATGTCCACGCCGTATTCCAGCCTGGCCTCCGCCGACGTCCCGCCGACACCTTCGCGCCTGGCGCTCGGAGGTGCCGCATGAGCGCCTCGTTCAGCGCGCCGCGCCTGCGCCCCCGGCAGCTCTCGGCCGGCGACCTGGTGGAGGAGAGCCTGCTCGACCCGGCCAACGACTACCTGCGCATCGTCCGCGCGCGCCAGCCGGGCATGGACCTGCGGCAATGGATCGCCGCCGCCGGCGCAGGGCTACGCGACAGCCTGCTGCGGCATGGCGGCATCCTGTTCCGTGGCTTCGCGGTGGACGGCGCGGAGGGCTTCTCCCAGGCCGTGCAAGGCTTTTCGCCGAACATGCTCGACTACCTGGAGCGCGCGGCGGCGCGCCAGGAAGTGGCGCACCGGGTGTTCACTTCCACCGAGTTCTCGCCGGATGGCTGGATTCCGCCGCACCACGAAATGTCCTACTCGCACAACTGGCCGAGCTACATCCACTTCTACTGCCAGACGCCGCCCGCCACCCAGGGCCGCACGCCCCTGGCCGACGAGCGCCGGGTCAGCGCCCGGATACCCGAGGCGATCAGGCAGCGCTTCCTCCGCCATGGGGTGTGCTACGTGCGCAACTACGGGCCGGAGATCGACCTGACCTGGCAGGAAGGCTTCCAGACCGACAGTCGCGCCGAGGTCGAGGCCTACTGCCGGCAGACCGGTACCCAATGGACCTGGCTCGACGACCAGCGCCTGAATACCCGCCAGGTACGCCAGGCGATGGTGCGCCACCCGCTCAGCGGCGAGACGCTGTGGTTCAACCACGCGCACATGTTCCATGTCTCCAACATGCCGCCGGCCCTGGCCCGGGCCTTGCTCGACGAGGTCGGCGAACAGGGCCTGCCGCGCAACGCCTACTACGGCGACGGCAGCCCGATCGAGGCGGAGGTGCTGGACACCATCCGCGCCGCCTACCGCGAGGAAACCCGCGCGTTTGCCTGGGAGCGCGGCGATGTCCTGATGCTCGACAACTTCATCAGCGTCCACGGCCGCGAGCCGTACACCGGCGAGCGCAAGGTGCTGGTGGCGATGACCGACCTGCATGTCCACCAACCCTGAACCCGTGCGAGGGATAGCCATGAGTGCGTCAGAAGACCTGCAATCCGCTGTGCAACCGGCCGCGAGCGAAGCGCTCGAAGGATTCCCGCTGTCCCCCTTGCAGACCCGCGCCTGGCGCCGTCATGCCGAGCGGCCGGAAAATACCGTTGTCGGCGTGCGCCTGCACGCCCCGGCCGATCCCGCGGCGACGCTGGAGCGGCTGCGCCGGGCGCTGGACGGCGAGGCGCAACTGCGCGTGGCTTACCGGACGATGCCGGGCATGAGCCTGCCGGTGCAGGTACTGGATGGACGCGCGGCCGATCTGCTGGTCGAGCGCCTGCCGGGAGACGGCGACTGGGCCGGGCGCTTCGCGCGCGAAAGCGCACGTCTCGCCGCTGCCCCCCTGGGCGGGGAAGGCCAGCCGGTGCTGGCGCTCGGCCTGCTGCTGGACGCCGCCGGAGAGACGCTCCAGGGGCTGTTGCTGGCGGCGCCGGCGTTCGTCGTCGATGCGGCCAGCCTGGCGGCGCTGCTGCGCCGCGGCCTGGGGCAGGCCGGCCCGGCGAGCGCGGACGAGGGGGCCGAGGCGCTGCTGTTCCAGCATTTCTCCGAATGGGCCAACGAGGCGCTGGCCGGCGAAGACGGCGAAAGCGCCAGCGGCTACTGGCGCGAGCAGGCGGCCGCTGCGGCGGAGAATCCGCTGGCGCTGGCGGACGACCTGGGCGAAGGCGAGTGGACGGCGCGGCGCCTGCTGCCGCGCGCGCTGCTCGAACGCCTGGCCGCCAACGGCTTGCCGGAGGCGGCCGCCCTGCTGGCCTGGACCCAGGTCGCCGGGCAGTTCCAGGGCGACGAGGGACTGCCGCTGGAAATGGCGCGACTGGTCTCGGGGCGCCTGTTCAACGAGTTCGCCGAGCTGGCCGGACCGTTCGCCGGGGTCGTGCCGCTGTGCCTGGAGAATGTCCGCGCGGGCAGCGTCGGCGAGCGGCTCGACGCCCTCCAGGCGGCGATTCTCGCCCAGGAGGAGGCAGCGGCCCTGCGCGATCCCTTTGCCCCCGACTGGCCGCTCGCCGAGTTGGGCTTCGCCTGGCTGGCGGGCGAACTGGATGGCGCCGGGGTGGCCGAGCTGGATTGCCGGCAGCCGCCGCTGGGCGGGTTCCTCGAGTTGCAGGTGCTGCCCCACGGCGAAGGCCGGCTGGCCAGCCTGCGGGTCCGCCGCGACCATGACGGAACGCTGGCCGGGCGCTTGCTCGACGCCTGGGTCGAATGCCTGGAAAGCATCGCCGCCGACAGGCAACTGCCACTGGCCGGGCTGCCGTTGATCGGCGCGGCCGAGCGCGAGCGCTACCAGGCCTGGCAGGGCGAGCGCGTGGAGCCCGCGCCGGTGGAATCCCTGGTGGCCGCGTTCGATCTGCGCGCCGCCCTGCAGCCGCAGGCGCCGGCGTTGCTGGATGCCCACGGCAGCCTGGATTTCGCCACGCTGTGCGCGCGCAGCGAAGCGGTCGCCGAAGCGCTGCTGGCTGCCGGCGTGCGGCCCGGCCAGGCGGTGGCGGTGATGACCGGGCGCAACCGCGAGGCGATCGTCGCCCTGCTCGGGGTGATGCGCGCGGCGGCGGTGTACACCCCGGTCAATCCGGAGTTTCCGGCGGCGCGGGTGGAGCGGATGCGCGAAGCGGGCGGGATCGTCTTCGCCCTTGCCGATGCCGAGTGCGCCGGGCGCGCCCGCGAGGCCTTCGCCGGGGCCTGCCTGGACCTGTCGACGCTGCCGCTTGCCGGCAGCGGCATGAGCCTGCCGGCGCCGGGCGGGCGCGATGCGGCCTACATGATCTTCACCTCGGGCACCAGCGGCCAGCCCAAAGGCGTGGTGGTCGAGCACGCCAGCGCGCTCAACCTGTCCCAGGCCCTGGCGCGCACGGTATACGCGAACGTGGTGGGCGAGGGCCTGCGGGTGACGGTCAACGCGCCGTTCTCCTTCGATTCCTCGATCAAGCAGATTCTCCAACTGCTCTCCGGCCATTGCCTGGTCCCGGTGCCGCAGGAGGTGCGCAGCGATCCGCAGCGGATGCTGGGGTTCCTCGAAGAACGGCGCATCGACGTGCTCGATTGCACCCCGTCGCTGTTCCGCCTGCTGCTCCAGGCCGGCCTCGACGATGCCCATCCGGCGCTGCCCGGGCGCATCCTGGTAGGGGGCGAGCGCTTCGACGAAGCGTCCTGGGAGGTCGCCGCCGGCTGGCGCCGCTGCCAGGTGTTCAATCTCTACGGTCCTACCGAAGCCACGGTGAACGCCAGCCTGGCGCGGGTCGCCGAGCATGCGCGGCCGACCATCGGCCGCGCCCTGGCCAACGTCGATCTGCATGTGGTCGATGGCCTCGGTCGTCGCAAGACCCGTGGCGCCAGCGGCGAACTGTGGATCGGCGGCGCCGGGGTGGCGCGCGGCTATGCCGGCGACGCCGGCGAGGCGGCCGGGCGCTTCCTCGAGGAGGGCTGGCCGGGCAGCGGCCGCCTGTACCGCAGCGGCGACCTGGTGCGCTGGCGCGCCGACGGTTGCCTGGAGTTCCTCGGGCGGATCGACGAACAGGTGAAGATCAACGGCTACCGCATCGAACTGGGCGAGATCCGCAGCGCGTTGCTGGAACACCCGGCGCTGGGCGAGGCGGCGGTACTCACCGACGAGGCCGATGCGGCCGAGCCGGGCACGGATCGCCGGATCGTCGCCTTCGTCACCGCCGCCGGGGAGACCGCGGACGAGTCCTGGCTGGAAGTCGACCTGCCCAGCGGGCACCGGGTCGCCGGACTGAACCTCAACGAAACCGAGTACGTCTACCAGGAAATCTTCGTCGACGAGGTCTACAGCCGCGACGGCATCGTCCTGCCGCCGGACGCGGTGGTCCTCGACGTCGGTGCCAACATCGGCCTGTTCTCGTTGTACATCGCCAGCCGCGCGCCGCGCGCGCGAGTGGTCGCCTTCGAGCCGCTGGCGCCGATCCGCCGGCGCCTGGAGGCCAACCTCGGACGCTACGCACCGCAGGTCGAGGTATTCGGCATCGGCCTGTCCGACGCCGAGCGCGAGGAAACCTTCACCTACTATCCGGGCTACTCGACCTTCTCCGGGATCGCCGAGTACGCCGACGCCAGCGGCGAACGCGACGTCATCCGACGCTACCTGAGCAACCAGGGCGAGGAGGGCGGGGCCAACCTGCTGCTGGACAACATCGACGAAATCCTCGACGACCGCCTGCGCGCCGAAGCCCACCGCTGCCGCCTGCGCCGCCTCGACCAGGTGATCGGCGAACTGGGCCTGGAGCGTATCGACCTGCTGAAGATCGACGTGCAGCGCGCGGAAATGGATGTGCTGCTCGGTCTCGACGATGCGGCGCTGGCCAAGGTCCGGCAGATCGTCCTGGAGGTCCATGACAAGCGCGACGGTGCCACCGCCGGCCGCGCCGATGCCTTGAGCGACCTGCTGCGCCGCCATGGCTTCGAGGTGAGCATCCGTCAGGACGCGCTGCTGGAGGGTACCGACCGTTACAACTGCTACGCGGTGCGCCCGGGCTATGCCGAGTCGCTGGCCGAGCGCATCGACTGGCGTGCGCTCGCGCCGCGCCCCGCCGCGGCCCTTGGCGGCGAGCTGAGCGAGCAGGCCCTGCGTGGCTTCCTCGAGGCGCGCCTGCCGGCCTACATGCTGCCGAGCCGGATCGCCCGGGTCGAACGCCTGCCGCTGACCGCCGAAGGCAAGCTCGACCGTCGCGCGCTGTTGGCGGCGCTGGCCGCCGAGGCGGCCGCGCAGCCCCTGGAAGCGCCGGCCAATGCCACCGAGGCGGCCCTCCTGGAGATCTGGAAGAGCGTGCTGAAACGCCCGGCGATCGGCGTCAGCGACAACTTCTTCCAGGTCGGCGGCGACTCCATCCGCCTGATCCAGATGCAGGTCATGGCGCGCCAGGCCGGGCTTGCCTTTACCCTGCGCGACGTGTTCAACCACCAGAGCATCCGCGAACTGGCGCGCCTGCTGGCCGCTCCGGCGAGCCCGGCGGATGCGCTCGGGACCTCGGCGCCGCAGACGCTGGAGCCGTTCGCCCTGTTGTCGGCGGCGGAACGCAAGCGCCTGCCGGAGGGGCTCGACGACGCCTATCCGATGACCAGCCTGCAACAGGGCATGCTCCTGCAAAGCGAGGCCAGCGGCGATCCACGGCTGTTGCACAACGTCGTCCTGCACGAGGTGCATGGACGCCTCGACGGCGAGTTGCTGGCGCGCGCCTGGGCGATCCTGATCGGCCGCCACGCGATCCTGCGTACCGGCTTCGACCTGCACGGCGGCCAGGCGCCCTTGCAATGGGTCCACCCGGCCACGGCGGTCGCCGCCGAAGTGCCGGTGCACGACCTGCGCGGCCTCGATGAGGAAGCCCGGCGCCTGCGCCTGCGTGCCTGGATCGAGGAAGAGCAGGCCACCCCGTTCGACTGGAGCCGCCCACCGCTGGTGCGCCTCGCCGCGCTGGCGCTGGACGAGCGGCGCTTCGCCCTGGGCGTCGCCGAACACCATAGCGTGCTGGACGGCTGGAGCCTGCAAAGCCTGGTGGACGAGCTGCTGGCGGTCTACGCCGACCTCCTCGCCGGTGTCGTCGCGCGGGAAGCGGAAGCGCCCGCGGTAGGTTTCCGCGACTACGTGGCGCTGGAGCGCGAGGCCGAGGCCAACGCCGGCTCGGCGCTGTTCTGGCTAGACTACCTGGCCGGCGCCCGTTACCGGCCGTTGCCCGGCCTGGCGGAGGAGGGGCCCCGGCGCATGGCGGCGGTCCGCGTGGACGTGCCGGCCGACAGCCTGTCGCGCTTGCGCGCCCTGGCCGAACGCAGCGGCTTGCCCTTGCGTTCGTTGTTGCTGGCGGCGCATGGCCGAGCGTTGTGCCGCTTCAGCGATGCCGATGAAGTAGTCACCGGCTTCGTCAGCCACGGGCGCCCCGAGGAGCCGGGAGCGGACCGCCTGCTCGGCCTGTTCCTGAACACCCTGCCGTGCCGGCTGTCGGCTTCCGTCGATCTGCTCGACAGCGCCCGTCGCGCATTCGACTACGAGCGCGCGAGCCTGGAACATCGGCGCCATCCGCTGGCGGCGATTCGCAGGCGCAACCGCGAGTTGCGCCTGGACAGCCTGTTCAACTTCGTCGACTTCCACCAGGACGACGCCGCGCCGACGGCGGGAGCAAGGCACGGCGGCATCCTCGACCAGGTGGTGGTGGACGTCGACGTGCCGCTGGCGGTGGACTTCGAGGTGGCCGGCGAGCGCCTCGAGGTGGGCTTCCAGTACGCCGCCGGACGTTTCCCCGCCGAGCGCGCCGAGGCGCTGGCCGACGCCTACCGCGAGGCGTTGCTGGCGCTGCTCGAGGACCCGGCGCAGCCGCCCACGGCGGCCCAGGCCGAGGACAGCGTGGAGCTGCGGCGGGTGCTCAAGGGGTTGTCCCGGGTGCTCGGCCGGCCGCTGGCGGCCGACCAGGGCTTCGCCAGTGCCGGCGGGCATTCGCTGCTGGGCGTGCAGGCGATCGCCGAATTGCGCCGGCTGACCGGCAGGCAACTGAGCCTGGGGCTGTTGCAGGGCGATCCGGATGCCCGCGAAGTGGTGCGCCGCTGCCATGCCGCCGACGCGCCGCCGTTGCCGCCCGCCACCGAGCGCGCCCGGGCCCTGTGGTTGCAGCGCAGCGGGAGCGCGCAGCCGCGCCTGCGCCTGATCGCGCTGCCGCCCGCGGGCGGCAACGCCGGCACTTTCCGTGGTTGGGACGCGCGCCTGCCGGCGGACGTGGAGCTGCTGGCGATCCAGTATCCGGGGCGCCAGGAACGCCAGGACGAGCCATTCGTCACCGATGTAGAGGCCATGCTCTGTGCCATCGACGACGCGCTCCTGCCATTGCTCGACCGTCCGTTCGCCCTGGTCGGCGCCAGCCTCGGTGGCATGCTCGCCTACGAACTGGCGGCACGCCTGGAAAGCCTGCACGGCCTGCGCGCCAGGCAGTTGTTCGTGATCAGCAGCCGCGCTCCGGGGCCGGACCTGGAATACCCGCGCTTCCATGCGATGGGCGACGCCGAGTTGCTGCGAACCCTGCGCGAGTACGACGTGCTGCCGCTGGAAGTGCTCGACGACCCGGAGCTGCGCGAGATCAGCCTGGCTACCCTGCGCGCCGATTCGCGCCTGGCCGCCGACTATCGCTACCGCCCGCGCGAGCCGTTGGCCATACCGATCACCGCGATCCTCGGCGAGCAGGACCCGGGCGTCTCCAGGGCGGCCATCGACGGCTGGCGGCGGCACGCCAGCCGCTACGAGCTGGAGACCCTGGCCGGCGGCCACGGCCTGGTGGTGACGGCGGCGGAGGAGGTCTGCGCGATCCTGCGGCAGCGCCTGGCGCCCGATGTGCCTGGCGGCGTGCCGGCGAACCTGGCAACCTGAACCGCCGGCCCCTGCCACCCGCCTGGCGGCAGGGGCCGGTGCCGTCCGTCTTCATTCGAGGTTGCCCATGGTTCTGCGCGAATACACCCAACGCCACCGGCTCGACGCCGTCGCCCCGGCCGACTACCACCGCCATCTGCCGGAGCAGGTCGCGCGCGGCCTGCCTTCCGCCGAGCTGGTGGTGTTCCGCGTCGCCGACGAGCATTCCGACACCGCGGCGTTCAGCGCACGCTACGGCTTTGGCCTGGAGGACTGCGCCAACACCCTGGTCCTGCGCTACAAGCGCGACGGCGCCGAAGGCTATGCCGCGGTGGTCAACCTGGGCTCGCGGCGGCTCGACGTGAACGGCGCGGTCAAGGCGCTGCTCGGGGCCCGCCGGCTGTCCTTCGCCGCCCGCGAGGTCGCCACCGAGCTGACCGGCATGCAGTTCGGCGGCATCACCGCGTTCGGCTTGCCCGAAGGCATGCCGCTGCTGGTCGACGCGGCGGTCTTCGAACGGCCGTTGGTGGTGATGGGCGCCGGGGTCCGCGAGACCAAGCTGCTGCTGTCCCCGGCACTGCTGAAAGACCTTCCCGGAGTGGTGGTCGCCGAACTCAGCGAAGCCGGTTGAACCCGGCGCGGAGCATCGCCGCCGCGGCTCTGCCAATTGTGGTAGGTGAAGCCTTCCGCCGTCTCTGCAACCATGCCCCCGCCCTGATCGCGACAAACGCCGGAATGCCCCGTGGTAGACGCTCGCGCCTGTTTTTTCTAAGCGTTCGCGGCGGCCACGGCGCGGTTCGTCGGACAGCCCCTCCGGATGCGTTTCCTACCTTCATCCGAGGAGCGGTAAATGATCAGGATCGACTTTTCCCAGTTGCACCAGGCCCGCGAAGATGCCGCGGCGGCCATGCCGAGCATCGCCGGCAAGAAGATTCTCATGGGCTTCTGGCACAACTGGCCGGCCGGCGCCGCCGACGGCTACCAGCAGGGCTCGTTCGCCAACATCGCGCTGGAAGACGTGCCGAGCGAGTACAACGTGGTCGCCGTGGCCTTCATGAAAGGGCGCGGCATCCCGACCTTCCAGCCATACAACCTGTCCGACGCGGAGTTTCGCCGCCAGGTCGGCGTGCTCAACGCCCAGGGCCGCGCGGTGCTGATTTCGCTGGGGGGCGCCGACGCGCACATCGAGTTGCACGCCGGGCAGGAGCAGGCGCTGGCCGCCGAGATCGTCCGTCTGGTGGAAACCTACGGTTTCGACGGCCTGGACATCGACCTCGAGCAGAGCGCCATCGACCTGGCCGACAACCAGCGGGTGCTGCCGGCGGCCCTCAAGCTGGTGCGCGAGCACTACGCCGGGCAGGGCAAGCACTTCATCGTCAGCATGGCCCCGGAGTTTCCCTATCTGCACAAGAACGGCAAGTACGTGCCTTATCTGCAGGCCCTGGAAGGCGTCTACGACTTCATCGCGCCGCAGTACTACAACCAGGGCGGCGACGGCCTGTGGGTCCAGGAGGCGAACGGCGGCAAGGGCGCCTGGATCGCGCAGAACAACGACGCGATGAAAGAAGACTTCCTCTACTACCTCACCGAGAGCCTGGCCACCGGCAGCCGCGACTTCGTGCGGATCCCGGCGCAGCGCCTGGCCATCGGCCTGCCGAGCAACGTCGATGCGGCGGCTACCGGCTACGTGATCGATCCCGCCGCGGTGAGCAATGCGTTTCGCCGCCTGGAAGCCGCCGGTCACGCGATCAAGGGCCTGATGACCTGGTCGGTGAACTGGGACGATGGCCTGAACAAGCGCGGCGAGCGCTACAACTGGGAGTTCCGCAAGCGCTACGCCAGCCTCATCCATGACGGCGAGGGCGGCGACCAGCGCCCGGCGGCGCCGCAGGGCCTGCGTCTGCTGGAGCGCGGCGAGACCAGCCTGGTGCTGGCCTGGAACGCCTCCAGCGGGCAGCGTCCGATCGATTACTACAGCCTCTATCGCGACGGCGCCATGGTTGGCCAGAGCGCCGCGCTGGGTTCCACCGACAGCGGCCTGACGGCGGACACCCGCTACAGCTATTTCGTCACCGCCACCGATACCCAGGGCAACCAGTCGCTGCCCAGCGAAGGCCTGGAGGTCAGCACCAGCGGCGGGGCGGTGGATCCGCAATTCCCGCAATGGCGGGAGAACCAGGCCTATCGGGTCGACGATGGGGTGACCTACGAGGGGCTGCGCTATCTCTGCCTGCAGGCGCACACCTCCAACAGCGGCTGGACGCCGCCGGTAGCCTTCACCCTCTGGCGGCCGCTGCGCTGAGGGGGCGGGCCGGTCCGCGCTGCGGGCCGGTCCTTTGGCCGGCGAGAGCCACGCACGGGTGGCGCCATATCCATATGCGTTTTCGGTATTTCCGCTTGATCGTTCATGGCGTTTACCATCACAGCATAACTTGTTATAACAAGTGTCCGAGCCACTCCGACAAGCGAATCCGACCATGGGCAAACTGCTCCCGCTTTCTCCCGTGCCGCTGTACAGCCAGCTCAAGGAGCTGCTGCGCGGGCGCATCCTCGACGGCGTCTACCCGCCGCTCAGCCGCATGCCCTCGGAGAACGAGCTGGGCAAGGCCTTCGACGTCAGCCGCATCACCGTGCGCCAGGCGCTCGGCGACCTGCAGAAGGAAGGGCTGATCTTCAAGATCCACGGCAAGGGCACCTTCGTCGCCCGGCCGAAGGCGTTCCAGAACGTCAGCACCCTGCAAGGCCTGGGCGAGTCCATGACGCAGATGGGCTACGAGGTCATCAACCGCCTGCACGGCCTGCGCTACGTGCCGGCCGGCGCGCGGGTGGCCGAGCGCCTGCGGGTGGAAGAGGGCAGCCCTGTGTGCGAGATCAAGCGGGTGCGGCTGGTCAACCGCGAGCCGGTTTCGCTGGAAGTCACCTACCTGCCGCAGGCGCTCGGCGAGCGCCTGGAGAAGGCCGACCTGGTGACCCGCGACATCTTCCTGATCCTCGAGAACGATTGCGGCATTCCCCTCGGCCATGCCGACCTGGCCATCGACGCGGTGCTCGCCGATGCCGACCTGACCCGCGCCCTGGCGGTCGAGGAGGGCGCGCCGATCATGCGTATCGAGCGCCTGACCCATGCCGCCGACGGCGCGCCGCTGGACTTCGAATACCTCTACTACCGCGGCGACGCTTTCCAGTATCGCCTGCGCATCGATCGGCAGAAGGGAGAGCGGGCATGAACACCCTGGAGCAGGAATACGACATCGTGGTGATCGGCGGCGGCACCGCCGGGCCGATGGCGGCGATCAAGGCCAAGGAGCACGACCGCGAACTGCGCGTGCTGCTGGTGGACAAGGCCAACGTCAAGCGCAGCGGCGCCATCAGCATGGGCATGGACGGGTTGAACAACGCCATCGTCCCCGGCCACGCCACGGCCGAGCAGTACACCCGGGAAATCACCGTGGCCAACGACGGCATCGTCAACCAGGCGGCGGTCTACGCCTATGCCAGCCACAGCTTCGAGACCCTGCGGCAGCTGGATCGCTGGGGCGTCAGGTTCGAAAAGGACGAGACCGGCGACTATGCGGTGAAGAAGGTCCACCACATGGGCGCCTATGTGCTGCCGATGCCGGAAGGGCACGACATCAAGAAGGTGCTCTACCGCCAGCTCAAGCGTGCGCGGATCCCCATCGCCAACCGCCTGGTCTGCACCCGCCTGCTCACCGATGCCGAGGGCGCGGTGAACGGCGTACTCGGTTTCGACTGCCGCAGCGGCGACTTCCATGTGATCCGCGCCAAGGCGGTGATCCTTTGCTGCGGCGCGGCGGGCCGCCTGGGCCTGCCGTCCTCGGGCTACCTGATGGGTACCTACGAGAACCCGACCAACGCCGGCGACGGCTACGCCATGGCCTATCATGCCGGCGCCGAGCTGGCCAACCTGGAATGCTTCCAGATCAACCCGCTGATCAAGGACTACAACGGCCCGGCCTGTGCCTACGTCACCGGCCCGCTGGGTGGCTATACCGCCAACGCCAGGGGTGAGCGCTTCATCGAATGCGACTACTGGAGCGGGCAGATGATGTGGGAGTTCCACCAGGAACTCGAAGGCGGCAATGGCCCGGTGTTCCTCAAGCTCGACCACCTGGCGGAGGAAACCATCCAGACCATCGAGGACATCCTCCATGGCAACGAACGCCCCAGTCGCGGGCAGTTCCACGCCGGGCGCGGCACCGACTACCGCCAGCAGATGGTCGAGATGCACATTTCCGAGATCGGCTTCTGCTCCGGCCACTCGGCCTCCGGCGTGTGGGTCAACGAGAAGGCCGAGACCAGCGTGAAGGGCCTCTACGCCGCCGGCGACATGGCCGCGGTGCCGCACAACTACATGCTCGGCGCCTTCACCTATGGCTGGTTCGCCGGGCGCAACGCCGCCGAATACGTCGCCGGGCGCGCCTTCAGCGCGGTCGACCGCGCCCAGGTCGAGCGCGAGCGTGCGCGGATCGAGGCGCCGCTGCTGCGCGAGCATGGCCTGCCGGCGGCGCAGGTGGAGTACAAGCTGCGCCGGCTGGTCAACGACTACCTGCAACCGCCCAAGGTGACCCGCAAGATGGAATTGGGCCTGCAACGCATCCAGGCCATCGCCGAGGACCTGGAGCGGATCAAGGCGGACAACCCCCACGAGCTGATGCGCGCCCTGGAAGTCAGCGTTATCCGCGATTGCGCGGAGATGGCCGCGCGCGCCTCGCTGTTCCGCACCGAGAGCCGCTGGGGCCTGTACCACCACCGGGTGGACTATCCGCGGCGCGACGACGCTGCCTGGTTCTGCCACGCGCACCTGAAGAAGGACGAGCAGGGACGCATGGCCAGCTTCAGGAAACCGGTCGAACCCTACCTGTTCGCCATCGACGAGGGCGAACAGCAGGCCTACCAGCGCCTGCGGCTGAGGAACGACGCCGCCTAGGGCCCCACGCCCCGGCGTAGTACCGCTAGACACCGAGCCCGCCGCCACGAAAGCGGGCCAGATCGAACCACGAGGACCGCGTGCCATGGCCTACCGACCCCAGGACATCTTCTTCCGCAGCAGCGCCCCGGTGACCATCGACGAAGACCGCTGCATCGCCGACAAGGGCTGCACCGTCTGCGTCGAGGTCTGCCCGATGGACCTGCTGGCCATCGATCCGACGACCCGCAAGGCCTACATGGCCTACGACGAGTGCTGGTACTGCATGCCTTGCGAAAAGGACTGCCCGACCGGCGCGGTGAAGGTGGAGATTCCCTACCTGCTGCGCTGACGCCCGCTTCCGGCAAGCGAGGCACAACCTGCCATCCGGCCACTCCCGGACGCCACCCTGAAACACCCCTCGTTTCCCACCACCGTCCGGGTGGCGGAGACGATTCCCATGACCCTGATTCGAGGGGAATCCCCATGCGACTGCGTGCAATCCTGGCCAGCCTGACGCTGGATTTCCCGCGCCCTCGCGACGCCCGGCTGGTGAACAGCGCCGACTTCGTGCGCCTGAAACGCCACTGCCTGGAACTGCTCGACCACGACGACGGCCGCCAGTGGCCGCGCCTGACCCCGCTCGGCCTGCCGCCGGGCATTACCCCGGACCGACTGCGGATCGCCATATGACCTGTGAAAACGCCACCCTGCCCGAAATCCTCGAACTGTCGCCGCGCCTGGAGGACGCCGATCCCGGTGTGCGCCGCCTGGCGCTGATCGAACTGGCCGACCTGGAGCTGCCGGAGGCGCTGCCGTTGCTGGTTGCGGCCCTGCGCGGCGATCCCGACCCCGGCGTGCGCGGCGAGGCCGCGCGCCTGCTGGAGGCCTGGGAGGAAGACGCGGTGGTCGATGCGCTCTGTGCGGCCCTGGCCGATCCGCTGCCGGCGGTGGCCGAGGCCGCCGCGCAGAGCCTTGGCGAACTCAAGGAACCGGCCGCCGGGCGGCGCCTGCTGCCGTGGCTCGGGCATGCCGATGCCTTCGTCCGCGCCAGCGTATTGCGTGCGTTGCGCGAACTGCGCCTGGAGGAGAGCGCCGCGCCGGCCCTGGCCGCCCTCGGCGATCCGCAGGCGGCGGTGCGCCGCGAGGCGGTGGCGGTACTCGGCTGGCTCCGCCACCAGCCGGCCCTGGCCGAACTGGCCAGGCTGGCTAGCGCCGATGTCGACCCAGAGGTACGCCGGGCGGCCACCGGCGCCCTCGGCCTGAGCCGCGAGGTGACGGTGCTGCCGGCGCTCTGCGCGGCGCTGGCGGACGCTCAATGGCAGGTTCGCGAAGAGGCGGCGACGACCCTTGGCAAGCTGGGCCGGGAGGAGGCCGGCGAGCCGCTGCTGAAGGCCCTGGCGGACGACTACTGGCAGGTCCGCCTGCGCGCCGCCCGCGCACTCGGGCGCTTGCGCCACAGGCCGGCGCGGGAGGCGCTGGAAGCGTTGCTCGGCCATCCCATCGGCAACCTGCGCAAGGAGGCCGCCCTGGCCCTCGGCGAACTGGCGGACCCGGCCTCGGCCCAGGCCTTGCGGGTCGCCGAAGGCGACGGCGATCCCGAGGTGCGCAAGGCGGTGCGCATCGCCCTGGCGCAACTGCGGGTGCCGGCATGACCCAGCCGCCGCTGCGCCTGCGCAATGCCGCCAGGGACGGCTGGCTGATTCTCGAATGGGCGGACGGCGCGGTCAGCCGGATCGACCATGCCCGCTTGCGCGCCGCCTGTCCCTGTGCGCAATGCCGGGCGCAGCGCCTGCGCGGACGGATCGACGCGGCGGAGCAGCGCGTGCGCCTGCGCGATATCCGCCTGCAGGGCTACGGCGTGCAGTTGGTGTTCGACGATGGTCACGAGCGCGGTATCTACCCCTGGTCCTATCTGCGCGACGAACTCTGAGCGGAGGATTGTTTCGCTATCGGAAACAACGTGAAGCGCGCTCATGGGTATCAGGTTGTTTCCGCGCTCCGCGATCTTCACCGTAGCCGCTCTGCGCCTCGGTCGTCCTGAGCGAGAGCGCCAGGGCTTGGCTTCGTTGTCGTTTATGTAACAGTGTTTTCCAGCCTGAAACGTTTCAGCTTTGCCCGCAAAGTCCTTATCATTCGCAAATTAACCATTGTTCTGCTTGGCTCAGATCATGAGCCCTCTTCATATACCCTTGTTCCTGGCAAGGGTATCGAGGGAGTAGAGCGGTCGCTGCGTGCGGCCAGTCGACCATTCGCAACGAGGAAGCGTTCGCGTGAAATCCCATCTTCTCCGCCCGGCCCTGCGCCCCGTGGCGGGCAGCCTGCTGTCCGCCTCCCTGCTGTGCAACGCGGCGCACGCCGCCGAGGCGTTCTCGCCGAACTCGAAATGGATGCTCGGCGACTGGGGCGGCAAGCGCACCGAGCTGCTGGAGAAGG
>NZ_KV812634.1:0-459 GCF_001813485.1 Pseudomonas sp. HMSC067G02 | reverse complement strand
CCGGTGGGCGTGCTCGGCGAGCTGTACCTGGCCGGCCGGGGCCTGGCCCGTGGCTACCACCAGCGTCCGGGGCTGACTGCCGAGCGTTTCGTCGCCAGCCCGTTCGTGGCTGGGGAGCGGATGTACCGCACCGGCGACCTGGCGCGCTACCGCGCCGACGGGGTGATCGAGTACGCCGGGCGGATCGACCACCAGGTGAAGCTGCGCGGCCTGCGCATCGAGCTGGGCGAGATCGAGGCGCGCCTGCTGGAGCATCCGTGGGTGCGCGAGGCGGCGGTGCTGGCGGTGGACGGCAGGCAGTTGGTCGGCTACGTGGTGCTGGAGAGCGAGGGCGGCGACTGGCGCGAAGCGCTGGCCGCGCACCTGGCGGCGAGCCTGCCGGAATACATGGTGCCGGCGCAGTGGCTGGCGCTGGAGCGGATGCCGCTGAGTCCGAACGGCAAGCTGGATCGCAAGGCG
>NZ_KV812633.1:0-30071 GCF_001813485.1 Pseudomonas sp. HMSC067G02 | reverse complement strand
CGGGCTTCTTCTCGATCAGGTGGACGATGGCGTGATGGATCGGCATGTCAGGTTCGACCTTTCAGGTAATCGGCGGCGCCGCGCAGGTTTCCGCGATGCTGCGGGACACGCCGCTGGCGCGCCCGCGGATCGGCCAGTTTACCCGAGGTTGCCGGCTTCTGCCTGCGTCGCCTGGCGTTCCTGCAGACCGTGCAGGCGCTTGATCACGAAGTTCAGGTGCAGGTGCAGCTCGTACAGCTCGTGGTAGTAGGAGAGCGGCACCTCCACGGTGTTCAGCTCGCTCTCCAGTTTCTCCAGCCGCTCGATCTCGCTTCTCAGTTGCTCGGCGTCGGTGCCGCTGTCGAGCTTGCGGTCGATGTCGCGGATGTAGCGGTACCAGCGGTAGATGCGCGCGCGGATGCGCCAGCGATACAGCGGGCCGATGGACTTCATCAGCGGGATGAGGATGGCGATGAACGGGATCAGCAGGATGATGTAGCGGTCCGCCAGGGAGGCGATGCGGAACGGCAGGTAGCGCTGCAGCAGCGGCAGGCCGCTCTTGTAGTAGCGCTCGGCGTCCTCGTGCAGGCGCAGGGTGCGCGGCTCGGCGCTGGGGAAGGCGCCGGGCTTGTCGAGCAGGCTGCCGTCCTTCATCACCTCGCGCGCGGCTTCCAGCACCAGCGGGATCAGCGCCGGGTGGAAGCGCTCGTTGATCACCAGGGTGGCCACCGGCGACAGGGTGCTGATGTTTCGTTCCGGCACGTTGCGCGGCAGGTTGAGCAGGCCTTCGCCGACCTCGACCCGCTTGAGGAACGGCAGGCGCGCCTCGTAGGCGGCGCTGCGGCGGAAGTTGACCAGGCGAAGCTGGTCGTTGTCGGCCAATTTCTGGATCGCCGGGTTCTCCGCCGGCCCGACGATGAACGCCGCGTCCAGCTTGCCGGCCAGCAGGTCGTCGACCACCGCGTTGCCGCCGCGGGCTTCCCAGGTGATCGGATAGTGTCCCGGGGCGATGTCGTTGGCCTGCAGGATCGCCTCGGTGGCGGCGCGGGTGCCGCTGCCGTCGCTGCCGATGGCCAGGCGCAGGTGCAGCAGGTCGCTGAGCTGGTCGATGTGCACGTTGCTGCGGTGGAACAGCCAGAGCGGCTCCTGGTAGACCGCGCCGAGGGTCTGCAACTGGCGCGCCTGCCCGGCTTCGAGCTGGCGCTCCTGGCCGCTCTGGACCAGGGCGATGTCGACCTCGCCGGTGCCGAGCAGGCGCTCCAGGTTGTCGCGCGAGCCGGCGCTGGGCACCAGCTTCAGTTCGAATCCCTGCTCCTTGAGCTTTTCCCGGAGCTTGCCGGCGAACACGGCGTAGCCGCCGCCCTCGGCGCCGGTGGCCATGGTCGCGCTCATCGGCGGCGGCGGGGCGACGAAATAGAACACCGCGGCGACCAGGGCGGCGATCACCGGGATCAGCCAGAGGTTGGCGCGGATCAGGATGGCGAGGTCCTTGAGCAGGTGCTTGATGCGATTCATGAGCGGTCCTTGTGCTGCTCTTCAGAAGGGTATGGCGGATGCGGGCGGGCGCACTCCTCAGCGTAGCCGAGGGTCACCGGCGGTCCGTGCGGAACTGCCGGCAGAGCACCCGGTGGCGATGCCGGAAGATGCGGGTGAGGAACCAGCGTACCAGCCCGGCGGCGAATAGCGGGCGTACGGTCAACTGGTCGACCAGCAGGCATTCCCCGGCCTCGCCCGGTGCCGGCAGGATGCGTCGCTCGTGGCGCCAGAGGCGCATGCCGGTCATCGGCGACTGTTCGATGAAGCCACGGCCGGGCGTCAGCTCCAGCAGGGTCAGTTGCGAAGTGCCCAGCGGCAGCAAGCCGAACAGGCGCATGTGGCTGCGGAACAGCGGGCGCCGGGGCACCACCTCCAGGTCTTCGAGGCTGCGGATACCGGGCGGTACGCTCATGCTCAGCAACGGGCGTATCTCGCGGAGTATCCCGTCCACCGAGGTGATCCACCGCCAGAGCTGTTCGGGGCTGGCCTGCAGGCGCGATTCGAAATGCAGGCTGATATTCATCGCAGGCTCCTGCTAGGGTTGTGGGAGGACGCGCTGTCCATGGCGCCCGTGCCGTGCAAGCCTAAGCCAGACGAACCGAGACGTCGAACCGAAGGAGGACGCCATGCTGATCCGCGCCGCAACCTCGACCCTGCTGGTGGTCGATATCCAGGAGAGCCTGCTGCCGGCCATCGACGACGGCCCGGCGCTGGTCGAGTACAGCCAGTGGTTGTTGCGCGTGGCCCGCGCACTGGACGTGCCGGTGCTGGCCAGCGAGCAGTACAGCAAGGGCCTGGGGCCGACGGTGGCGGCCCTGCGCGATGAGCTGGAGCCCACGCAGATCCTCGAGAAGCTGGATTTCTCGGCCGCCGCCGACGGTGCCCTGCTGCGCGCGCCCGGCGGCGACCGCCGGCAGTTCGTGGTTTGCGGCAGCGAGGCGCATGTCTGCGTGCTGCAGACCGTGCTCGACCTGCTTGGCCGTGGTCGCGAGGTGTTCGTCGTGGAGGAGGCGATCGGTTCGCGGCGGCCGAGCGACAAGGCACTGGCCGTGGAGCGGATGCGCCAGGCCGGGGCGATGATCGTGTCGCGGGAGATGGTCGCCTTCGAATGGATGGAACGCGCCGGCAGCGACCGCTTCCGCGAGATCAGCCGCAACTTCATTCGCTGAGCGGCGGTTGCTCGGCCTGGTAGCGCCGGGCCTCCTCGCGCAGCCAGTCGGCGAAGGCCTGGTGGCGGTCGCTCGGCGGCTCGCGCTGCGGCCAGACCAGCCAGTAGGGATAGGGGTAGGGCACGCGGATGTCGCCCAGTTGCACCAGGCGGCCCTCGGCGAGGGCGCCGGCGACCAGGCTGCGACGCTCCAGGGCGATGCCCTGGCCCAGGCGCACGGCTTCCAGCAGCAGGTTCGAGTCATTGATCAGCAGTCCGTGCTGCGGTTCCGCCACGCCGGCGCGCTGGCACCAGAGCGCCCAGGATTCGGTGGAGCGCAGGGTAGGGCAGGCGACGATCTCGCTCGGCGTGCGCGGCAGGCGGCCGCCGTTGAAGTCGGGCGCGGCGACCATCAGCAACTCGTCGTCGAACAGGCGTTCCCGACCGACCCCTTCCCAGTCGCCCTTGCCGATGCGTACGCCGAGGTCGGCCAGGCCCTGGCGCAGGTTCTGCACGTCGAGACTGGCTACCAGCCGCACGCGACAGTGCGGATGGCGCTCGCGAAAGCGCGGCAGGCGAGGCAGCAGCCAGTTCAGGCCGAAGGACGGCATCACCGTGACCACCAGCTCGCCCTCCCGCGGACGCGCCCGCACCACCCGCGTGGCGTCGGCGATCTCGCCCAGAGAGGCGCGTACCTGCAGGGCGTAGAACCGGCCGTTCTCGCTCAGGCGCAGGCCGCGCCCCTCGCGGACGAACAGGGCCAGGCCGAGGAGGTTTTCCAGCAGCTTGATCTGCTGGCTGATCGCCGAGTGGGTGACGTGCAGCTCGCTGGCGGCCTGGCTGATACTGCCGAGCCGGGCGACCGCTTCGAAGCTGCGCAGCGCGGTGAGGGGAGGGAGGTCGCTCATGTAAGTTTTTCTAAAGAGTTCGCTGAATTTATCTCGATATTTTTCGCGTTGTGCAACGACTAGAGTGATTTCCCCAGGCGCCACCCTCTTAGCGGCGCTTAATCATCGACAAAGGATGCCGCGATGCAACTGATCGGTATGCTGGATTCGCCTTTTGTGCGCCGGGTCGCCATCGCCCTGCGCCTGCTGGACCTGCCCTACGAGCACCGGCCGCTGTCGGTGTTTCGCAATTTCGAGGCGTTCAGCCTGTTCAACCCGATGGTCAAGGCGCCCACGCTGGTGCTGGACGATGGCACCGTGCTGATGGACTCCAGCCTGATCCTCGATTACCTGGAGTGCCTGGCCGGCCGCGAACGCAGTCTGCTGCCGCAACGGCCGCAGGCCCGTGCACGGGCGCTGAGTCTGATCGGTGCGGCGCTGGTGGCCTGCGAGAAATCCGTGCAGATCTACTACGAACTGAACCTGCGTCCCGAGGAACGCCGCCATGGCCCCTGGCTGGAGCGGGTGGAGGGGCAGTTGCTGGCGGCCTACGACTGGCTGGAGGCAGCGCTGCGCCAGGAGCCGCTGGCACGCGACGGCGGCATCGAGCTGGTCGGGGTGACCGTCGCGGTGGCCTGGCGCTTCAGCCAACTGGTGGTCGCGGAGCGGGTCGCCGCCAGCGAATACCCGGAACTGGCAAGCTATTCGGATTATGCGGAGGGGTTGCCGGTGTTCCTCGAGACGCCGCCGGTCTGAGCCCGCGAGGGGCCAGGCTGGCGCCCCTCGAACGGCTCGTTTCCGCCTGCGCCAGGCCCCGGTTCGTCGGCTGGCCGCCCGACCTGGGCGCTGCGGGTCGGTACCGGGCACATGCCGGGGCGGGCCGCGATCGGGGCCCGTTCCGCGCCGTGGCGTCAGCGGGCGAACGCCTGTGCGGGATCGTCCGACGGCTCGACCGCGATCGCGATTTTTCCCCGGATGCCATTGTCGCGACTCTCCAGGCGGGCGTGGGCGAGGGGGATGTCGGCAAGCGAATAGACGGCGCCGACATGCGGGCGCAACCGGCCGCGCTCGACCAGGGCGCTCAACTCGTCGAGCTTGCCGCGGTTCTGCCGGGTGAAGACGAAGTGATAGCTCGCGTTCCGGCCCCAGGCCTGGAGGAGGTTCTGCGGCTGGGCGAGGTCGACGATGCTGACCACGCGGCCGAGCTGCGCGAGTACCTCGGGGCTGTGCGACAGGGTGTCGCCGCCGATGCTGTCGAACACCACGTCGACGCCGTGGCCTCCGGTTTCCCGCAGGATGGCCTCGACGTAGTCCTGCTTCTGGTAGTCGATGAGCACATCGGCGCCCATCTGGCGGGCGAACTCGAAGTTGACCTCGCGCACTGTGGTGAAGACCCGGGCTCCCATGGCCTTCGCCAACTGGATCGCGACATGCCCGACGCCGCCGGCGCCGCCGTGCACCAGGATGCTTTCGCCGACCCTCAGCGCCGCGCGTGTGACCAGCGCTTCCCAGGCCGTGCCGCCGACCAGGCTGAGGCTCGCCGCCTCCAGGTGGCTCAGTGCGGCGGGCTTCCTGCCGATGATGCCTTCCGCTGCCAGGTGGTACTCGGCATAGCTGCCCTGGCCTTCGAAGATCTGCGGGGTGTACCAGACCTCGTCTCCCGGTGCGACGGCGGTCACTCCCGGCCCTACCGCTTCGACGACGCCGGACACGTCATGCCCGGTGATGGCCGGAAGCGCTACCAGGTCGGGGTAGTCGCCGCGACGGACCTGGTAGTCCAGCGGATTGATCGAGGTCGCATGGACCCGCACCAATACCTGTCCCGCCTGCGGCACCGGTTTGGGCACTTCGCGCAGCTCGAAGGATTCCGGACCGCCAAACGCCTTGAGTATCAACGCTTTCATTGCATATCCTCGTTTCGGTAAAAAGGGATATCGGGAATTTTCGATATATTGTGGTGTAGAAAGAACTACAGTTCCGCGCCGATTAGCTCGACGAGGGCACGGATATTCGCTTCGTTGCGCTTGTAGTAGGTCCATTGGCCGATCCGCCTGACTTCGACCAGGCCCGCCCGTTGCAGGATCGCCAGGTAATCGGACACGGTCGACTGCGACAGGCCGACGCCCTCCTGGATACTGCTGACGCAGACGCCCACGGTGTCGACGTCGCCCTCGTCCTGCGGAGGAAAGTTCTTCGCCGGGTCCTTCAGGCCTTTCAGGATTTCCAGGCGTGTCCGGTTCGACAGGGCTTTGAATGTTTCGAGCAGGTCCATGGCGGCGAGGATATCGGGAATTTCCGATTTGTCAATCCGGGACGACGGAGACCTGCCGTCGCTGTTGACCTCAAGTTAGGTTCAGGTCCTAGAGTGCCATCCGGCGTTCCCGCCGTTCCTCCCGATCAGCGCAGGCCCTGCGCTCGTTGGCGCCGGAAGGGCGTCGAGCGACGACCGCCCGTACTCTGCAAAGGACCCGGAATGGACACCCAGACTTCATTGATGATCTTCCAGCTCACCTGCTGCCTCGGCTTCGCCCTGTGGCTGAGCCTCGCCCTGATCAACAACCTGCAGGCCTTCGCCAGCTCGGTGGGGGCGATCGGCGTGACCATGTCGATGGCTCCCCTGGCCCAGCCGCCCGCGATCGACATGCCCTTGCTGGCGCGGGCGGTACGCTCGCCGCTCATGCACCGCCTGGCCTTGTCGATCATCGTCGCGCTGCAGGTCGCTGCCGTCGTCACGGCCTGGACCGGCTGTTACGAACTGCTGTTCGGCGCCGGCCTGGAGGCGGCCCGGCCCTGGCTCAACCTGGCCCTGAGCGCGGCCCTCGGCTTCCTCTTCGGCATGCTGCTGGGCGGGCTCTGGTTCGGCTACTGGATCCGCCAGGAGGGATTGCAACTGACCCACCTGCTGCTGGTGGTCTGGGTGCTGGCGAACTTCTTCGTGCTCAACGTCCGCTGGAGCTGACGGGGACTGCCGGTACGAGGGAGCAGGGTGCGAGGACGGCGACGGTGGAGCGAGCCGGACGCCCGTCGATAGCGCGAAGTCGCATCTCGCTCCTGCCACCCGGTCCCTCGGCTCCCCTCTGTTCGCACGCGCTGCATGGGCTGACGCAGCTGGAACTGCCCCCGGGCAGTGGCAGCCGGCTGCCTCGAGGACAGGTGCTCCGGCTGGCTCGGCATGGTCACTGGAGTTCAGCCCCGGGGTTCTTCGAGGAAAGCAGAACCTGCGGCATCGGCTCCTTTCGCCCGACTGGGCTCAGCGCAGCTCTTCGGCGGCGGCGACCAGTTGTTCGAGTTGATGGTGGATCTGGGCCCTGTCCAGCAACTGCAAGGGCTGGCGGTTCCAGAGCAGCCGTTCGCCGCTTTCGGGGTCGCGGCCCAGGACCGGCTTGCAAGGGTCCTGGCTGAACAGGTTCTGCTCGCTGGCCGTAGCGTCTCCTTGTCCTTCCAGGCGGGTGAACATCAACAGGTGATCGGTCGGATGTTCTGCCAGATGGCAGAGATGCGGGCCCACCTGCAGGCTGAGTACGCTCTCCTCGTCATTGGGCGTCGGGAGATCGAGAGCGAGAAAAAGCTGGTGGATGGCGGCGCGGTAGAGTGGATTCATGGCGTGTTCCGAGTCACTGGAGGCAGCCATTAGAGCAGTGCCAGCCCGGAGAAACTGTTAATCGGGGTTCTCTTTTTTTAGGTTTTGCCGCTGCCGATTCCAGTGGAAAAACGGTGGCCGATCCTGATAGGCGATGGGGTGTCCGTTTTTGGGCTCGGCAGCGGAGCCGGGTGGCGAGGCGTGCCGGCTAGGCGCCCAGTGGTTCCAGGAGGGCTGCTGTCCAGCGCTCCTTGCGCCAGGCCCGGCGCTGCTTCTTGTCGAGGTAGGTCCAGGCGACGAAGCGGCTCTGCTTCTGTCCCTGGGCCATGTCCACCACGCGGATATCGCTGGCGCCCAACGTCTTCAGGCGCTCCTGGAGGTTCGGCAGGTTGCTCGCCTTGGATACCAGGGTGGTGAACCAGAACACCTGCGTGGCGAACGCCCGGCTTTCCTCGGCCATGCCGGCCAGGAAGGCCGCTTCGCCGCCCTCGCAGTACAGCTCGGCGCCCTGGCCGCCGAAGTTCAGTAGCGGCAGGGTACGGGTCGGGTCGAGCTTGCCGAGGTTCTTCCACTTGCGCCGGCTGCCACGCGTGGCTTCGTCCAGCGAGGCGTGGAAGGGCGGGTTGCAGAGGGTCATGTCGAAGCGCTCATCGACGCCGATCAGGCCCTGGAATATCTGCCTGCGATCAGGCTGCCGGCGCAACTCGATGGCAGCGGCGAAGCGTGGGTTGGCGGCGAGGATCGCAGCGGCCGAGGCCAGCGATTGCGGGTCGATGTCGGCGCCGACGAAGCGCCAGCCGTATTCGTGGTGGCCGAGCAGCGGGTAGATGCAGTTGGCGCCGGTTCCGACGTCCAGCGCACGCAGGCCGGGACCGCGTGGAATCAGGCCATCGTGGCTGGCGCCGAGCAGGTC
This sequence comes from Pseudomonas sp. HMSC067G02, assembly GCF_001813485.1. Taxonomy (NCBI): domain Bacteria; kingdom Pseudomonadati; phylum Pseudomonadota; class Gammaproteobacteria; order Pseudomonadales; family Pseudomonadaceae; genus Pseudomonas; species Pseudomonas sp. HMSC067G02. The sequence continues at coordinate 22,029 of NZ_KV812633.1, read as the reverse complement.
GGCCAGGTAGTGCAGGTAGTCGGCGCGACCGGGGATGGGCGGGCACAGGTAGCCATCGGGGATATCCCACTCGAGTACGTCGTAGAACTGTTGCAGCAGCGCGCGGTTGAAGGCCTTCACCGCCGCCGGATCGGCGAAGTCGATGCTCTGCCTGCCGTACGGATTGAGGATGACGAAGCGCTCCAGTTCCGGGCTGCCGGCGATCAGGCGCGGAAAGTCGTAGCGTCCCAGGTGGCGATTGCGCGGGTGCAGCGGGCTGGCGCTCTTGCGCTCGGCGTCGGGATGCGGGCTGGTCGGGCGGGGCATGTTCTCGGTTTCCGTGACGGCGAGGCGGGCATTATTCACATCCGCCGGAGGCTGGCCAGTGTTTCTGCCGAGCGGCGCGCTCCTGGCCCGGTCACAATGGAAACAGCCACGGAGTCACCAGCACGCAGACGAACATCACCAGCAGGGTAAATGGCACGCCGATCCGGACGAAGTCGCCGAAGCGGTATTGGCCAGGGCCCAGCACCAGGGTGTTCACCGGCGAGGAAATCGGCGTCATGAAGGCTGCCGAGGCCGCCACCGCCACCACCATGGCGAAGGGGTAGGGCGAGGCGCCGATCTGGTTGGCGGTGGCGATGGCGATCGGCGCCATCAGCACCGCGGTAGCGGTGTTGGAGATGAACAGGCCGATGGCCGCGGTGAGCAGGAACAGGCTGGCCAGCAGCACGCGCGGGCCGGCGTCGCCGAGGGCGTCGACCAGCAGCGAGACCACCAGGTCGATACCGCCGGTCTTCTGCAGGGCCAGGGCGAAGGGCAGCATGCCGACGATCAGGACCAGGCTTTGCCAATGGATGGCGCGGTAGGCGCCGTCCATGTCGATGCAACGGAACAGGCCCATCAACAGGCAGCCGACCAGCGCCGCGACCACGTTGGGAACCACCCCGCTGACCATCAGCGCCACCATCACGGCCAGGCTGAGCAGGGCGTGCGGCGCCTTGCTCAGGGCCGGCGCCACCTCGTCGATCTCCGCCGGCAGGCTGAGCACCAGGAAATCGCGGTTGCGTCCCTGCAACTGGCGGATCGCCTTCCAGGCGCCGATCACCAGCAGGGTATCGCCCAGGCGCAGCTTCTCTTCCAGCATGCCGTCGGTGAGCGCTTCGTGGTCGCGACGCAGGCCGACCACGTTGAGCCCGTACTGCGAACGGAAGCCCAGCTCCAGGACGCTCTTGCCGAGCAGGGTGGAGTCCGGCGGCAGAGTCACCTCGGCCATGCCGACCTCCCGCGACTGGTCGATGAAGTAGCTGGCGCGGAACGGCAGGCGCACCAGGTTCAGCTCGGCGCAGCGCCGGTCCATGTCCTCCGGAGGGGCGAAGACGTCCAGCAGCAACACGTCGCCCGCCTTCAGCTCGGTGCTGCCGCCGACCTTGACCACCTCGCTGTGGAACTTGCGCACCCGCTCCAGGCCGACCACGTTGGCGCCCAGGCGGGTGCGCAGTTGCAGTTCTTCCAGGGTGCTGCCGATCAACGGCGAGCCGAGCTGGACCTGCAGGCGCCGCTCGCGGCCGGCCAGGCGATAGTCGCGGATCAGGTCGCGCAGGGTCCGCCGTGCCTTCGGCGCGCCGACTTCCGCCGGGCTGGCGGCGTTCAGCCAGTTGCGCGTGAGCAGCATGTAGGCCACGCCGATGGCGAGCACCATCAGGCCTATCGGGGTGAAGGCGAAGAAGCCGAAGCCGGCATGACCCTCGCGCGCCAGCTCGCTGTTGACCACCATGTTCGGTGGCGTGGCGACCAGGGTCATCATGCCGCTGATCAGTCCGGCGAAGGCCAGCGGCATCATCAGCCGGCCCGGAGGGATCTTCAGCTTGGCGGCGATGCTCAGGACCACCGGGATGAAGATCGCCACCACCCCGGTGGAACTCATCACCGAGCCCAGCCCGGCCACCGCCAGCATCAGCAGTACCAGCAGGCGCGCTTCGCTGCTGCCGGCGCGGGCGATCAGCCAGTCGCCGACCTGGTAGGCCACCCCGGTACGCACCAGGCCTTCGCCGATCACGAACAGCGCGGCGATCAGTATCACGCTGGGATCGCTGAAGCCGGCCAGGGCTTCGTTGAGGGTAAGGGTTCCGCTGACGCTGAAGGCCATGATCACCAGCAGGGCGATCACGTCCAGGCGCAGGCGGTTGTGGATGAAGAGGGCGACGGTGGTGGCGAGCAGGCCGACCACCCAGAGCAGTTCGAGGTTCATGCGGGCATCTGAGCGGGAGGATGCCTGCGAGTGTGGCAGACGGACGCGGATCGCGCCTTGATCTGCTGCAGGTCGACGGTGCCTCCCCGCTTCGCCGCGGAGAGGCACCGCGGCCCTGTCAGCCGAGGAGGAGGGCGTCGTCGGCGAGCTTCTCGCCGCGCACCTTCTCGAACATCGCCAGCAGGTCCGGTACGTCGAGGCCCTTGCGTTGCTCGCCGGAGACGTCCAGCACCACCTGGCCCTGGTGCAGCATCACCGTGCGCTCGCCCACGTCCAGCGCCTGGCGCATGCTGTGGGTGACCATCATGGTGGTGAGTTTCTTCTCGGCGACGATCCGTGCGGTGAGATGCAGGACGAAGTCGGCGGTGCGCGGGTCGAGCGCCGCGGTGTGTTCGTCGAGCAACAGGATGCGCGACGGCTGCAGCGCCGCCATCAGCAGGCTGACGGCCTGGCGCTGGCCGCCGGAGAGCAGGCCGATGCGGTCGCCGAGGCGGTTCTCCAGGCCGAGGCCGAGGGTCGCCAGGCTTTCCCGGAAACCGTCGCGCATCGATGCCTGCACCGCCCTGCCGAGGCCGCGACCGGTACCGCGACGCTGCGCCAGGGCCATGTTCTCCTCGATGGTGAGGTCCTCGCAGGTACCCGCCATGGGGTCCTGGAACACCCGCGCGACGCGGTTGGCGCGGGCCCAGACCGGCTTGCGGGTGACGTCTTCGTCGTCGATCAGGATCTGTCCGCTGTCGATCGGCAGGTCGCCGGATACCGCGTTGAGGAAGGTCGACTTGCCGGCGCCGTTGGAGCCGATCACGGTGACGAACTGGCCGGCCGGGATGTCCAGCGACAGGCCGCGCAGGGCGCGGGTCTCGATGGGGGTGCCGGGGTTGAAGGTGATCTTCAGGTTCTTCGCGCTGAGCATGGTCAGGCTCCCTTCTTGCCGAGCAGGCGTTTCTTCATCATCGGAATCACCAGGGCGACGGTGACCAGCACCGCGGTGACCAGGTTCAGGTCCTGGGCCTGCAAGCCGATGAAATCGCTGTTCAGCGCCAGGGCGATGAAGAAGCGGTAGACGATGGCGCCGAGGATCACCGCGAGGGTCGCCAGGATCAGCCGGCGCGAGGGCAGGATGCTCTCGCCGACGATCACCGCCGCCAGGCCGATGACGATGGTGCCGATACCCATGGAGATATCGGCGCCGCCCTGGGTCTGCGCGAACAGCGCGCCGGCCAGCGCCACCAGCGCGTTGGAGATGGCCATGCCGAGCAGGATCATGCCGCCGGTGTTGACCCCCTGGGCACGGGCCATCCGCGGGTTGGAGCCGGTGGCGCGGATCGCCAGGCCTTTCTGGGTGGTGAAGAACCAGTCCAGCAGCAGCTTCGCGGCGATCACGATGAACACCAGCAGCAGCGGGCGGAACACGTAGTCGCTGAGCCATTCCGGCTGCAGCAGGGTGAACAATGTCGGCTCAGCGATCAGCGGTACGTTGGGCTTGCCCATGATGCGCAGGTTGATCGAGTAGAGCGCGATCATCATCAGGATGCTGGCGAGCAGGTCCATGATCTTCAGCTTGACGTTGAGCAGGCCGGTGGCCAGCCCGGCCAGTGCGCCGGCGGCGGTGGCCGCCAGGGTCGCGCTGTACGGGTCCCAGCCGAGGGCGATGAGGGTCGCGCAGACCGCGCCGCCGAGCGGGAAGCTGCCGTCCACCGTGAGGTCGGGGAAGCGCAGCAGGCGGAAGGAGATGAACACGCCGAGTGCCACGAGGCTGAAGATCAGGCCGATCTCCAGGGCACCGAACAGGGAAAACAGAGACATGACTTCGTAACCGAGTGCGTGAAGGCAGGATTATCGTGCCGTCCGGCCACGGGCGGGACGCCCGCGGCCGGCGGCCGCTTTTTTTACTTGATGACTTCCGCGGCTGACTTGAGCAGTTCGTCGGACAGGGTCACGCCTTGCTTCTGCGCGGCCCCGGGATTGACGAACAGCTGCAGGTTGTCGCTGGTCTCCGGCTTGATCTCGCCCGGCTTCTCGCCCTTGAGGATGCGCACCACCATGCGGCCGGTCTGCTTGCCCATCTCCTTGTAGTTGATGCCGAGGGCGGCGATGGCGCCGCGCTTGACGCTGTCGGTGTCGGAGGCGATCAGCGGGATCTTCGCGTCGTTGCCGACCTTGACCAGCGCCTCGTAGGCGGACACCACGTTGTTGTCAGTGTTGGTGTAGATCGCGTCGACCTTGCCGACCAGGCTGCGCGCCGCCGAGCTGACGTCCACCGAACGCGGTGCCGAGGCTTCGACCAGGCTCAGGCCCATCTTCGGCAGCAGTTCCTTCAGCTCCTTGACCACCACCACGGAGTTGGCTTCGCCCGGGTTGTAGACCATGCCGATGCGCTTGGCGCCCGGCACCACTTTCTTGATCAGCTCGATCTGCTTGTCCAGCGCGAGCATGTCGGAAACCCCGGTGACGTTGGTGCCGGAGGCTTCCCAGCTCGGCGTCAGGTGCGCGCCGACCGGGTCGGTGACGGTGCTGAAGACGATCGGGATGCTCTTGGTCGCGGCCACCAGCGCTTGGGCCGACGGGGTGGCGATGCCGACGATCACGTCGGGCTTGTCGCCGATGAACTTGCGGGCGATCTGCGCGGCGGTGCCAGTGTTGCCCTGGGCGCTCTGGTACTGCCACTTGAGGTTCTTGCCGTCTTCGTAGCCGGCCTCCTGGAGGGCCTCCTTGACCCCGTCGCGAGCGGCGTCCAGCGCCGGGTGCTCGACGATGGCGGTCACGGCCACCGACTTCTGCTCGTCGGCGTTGGCGCCGAAGGACAGGGCCATGCCAAGGGCCAGGGCACTGAGGGGCAACCATTTATTCTTATAGGCCTGCATCATGCGGCGATCTCCTGATTGTATTGGCGCGCTGTAGCGAATTGTTCTGATTGGGCGGTGCGGGTACAGCGTGGCCGAAACATCGCATTTTTCGCGCAAGTCGTCAGCAGGTTTGATGTTTTTTCTTGCGGCGGGATTACCGCTGGGGGGGCGGGCAAGGGGGAGTGCCTGCCCTTTGCGAAAATTCGATGAGGCCCCGCGTGGCCTCCGAACAGAAGGTCATCGGTTTCGAGCCCAACCAAAGATATGTGGCCAATTGATGGCCTTGTGGTAAACGTCTCCCGAGTTGCAAGGACGCGTACCGCACCGCCTGCCTGGGAGCGGTGCTTTGCGCCCGGTCTGCGTGCCTGCCATGGGGGTGGGCTCTGGGGGATGCATGGTGGGGCGTTGGAGTGCGTGGATCGTCGCCGTGGCGATCTGTCTCATGGTCGGGGACGCGACCGCCGCTGGCTGGCGTTCGGCAAACTTCCGTGTCTATAGCGGCGACTACAACGGCGACGGTCAGCCGGACCTCTACCTGAAGGCGGTCACTTCGGTGGTCGTGGTGGGGGGCGAAGTGGCTACGCCGATTCCGCTCCTGCCACCGTTGAAGAATGTCGTCCTGCTGCGCAATGGTGCCAGCTACAGCGCCCTCTACGATCCACCGGCGGCGGATCTGAACGCCGTGGCCTGGACGGCGGCGCCCTACCAGAGCTTCATCGGCGACCTGAATCGCGATGGCATCCTCGACCTGGTCCTGCAGCCGAACGATTCCAGCGACTCGCTGCTGATCGTCAGCGGCAACCCTTCCGCGCACGGCGTACTGCAGGTAGCCAGCGGTACCGGGCGTTGAGTCAGGAGATATGGGGGCGGCCTGCTCAAGGATCGTCGGAAGTAAGTGTGCAGGCATATAAAGGATCGCTTCCTGATGTTCATGTTGGTATAGCGTTTTTGACCTTTAATCCCCCTCGTGAAAGTGGGTATCCAACATTTGTGGATTGGCGCTTGGGACAGCCGGGGGGTAAGAGGGGATTATGCCGCTGTCTCTTTGTTTCTTTATAAGAGTGCGCAGGTCTATAGGAGGGATTTAGTTGAGGTCAAGGAGAATGAGTTGGGATGAATGGGCGCTTTTATGACTCGGTGCTCGGGCGGTTTAATCAAGGCTGTTAGAAGCATGGGTGGGAGAGTTGATAGGAGCCCATCCATTTGAGTGGTAGCCGCCAAGGAGGGTGGCATGGACTTACTGAATGAAAGTAACTCATCATGAGTTTTCGGTGACTTGATGAAGAGATACGATATTTTAGCCTTGGTGGAATTATCTGAGGAAGTGCCTAGGCCTAAGGTAAAAGGTGTTGCGAGTGGATACTCTCCGCAGCATAAATTTCGTCAGGTGGAATATCTTGCTAGTGGGGTCCATACCTATCCTGGAGATAAAGTCATCTATCCGGGAGAGGCTGTTGTGGCTAGGATAAAGTTTGCTAGCTGGGAGTTCTTCGGTAATGACGTGAAGGTTGGTGATGTCTTTGAAATCAGGGAGCTTGATCGTGTCGTAGGGGTGGGGGTAGTTAAAGAAATATTTTGAATTTCTCTAGCTTGAAAATGGTGCGGTTATTTGAGTGTTTCTTTATAAGGGTGCGCAAGTTTGTAGGGGCTTGTTTTGCCTGGGAGGGTTTGTTTGAACGGCTGGGCTGGGTAGAATAATTTTCCTGTTGCCGTTATAGATAGATTTCTGGGTGAAATGGTTGGTATTTGCGGTGAATTTTAAATGAATGAGGATGGTTTGGGTGGGTTTTGTTTTGCTGTTTATGGATGTGTGGGTAAGTATTTATTCTTGTTGAGATATATCAATTGTCATGGTAAGGGTTGAAGTTTTCATGAATATGGTGTGAGGTTGAGCGCCAGAGAGGGATGTGATGGCTGATTTTGAATATTATATTAAAGCTGGTATGGCGCTACGGTGTAATTCAGAAGGGTTGTGGTATTTGTCCATGGGGGATCAGGTCTTTTTTCTCCAGGAGGAAGAGAGTTTTTGGAGGGTTCTGGTTTTATTGGAGAAACCTTACGAAGAGGTTAGGGAAAAGCTTGAGGGGGGATTTTGTTACTTAAATGTTGTTTTGGCGGGACTGGATAGTGAGTCTGACTACTGGATTGGTTTGGCACTTTCTTGGATAGAGCAAGGAGGAGTAGAAGTCAGTGATGTACTACTAGCTCGCTTGGAGGGGGTGGTTGAGGGGCGGAGCGCCTCTCAAAAAAATAGGCATAAAGCTTTTTCAGTATTGAGAAAGATAGGTGGGTAACTAATGGATATTTATTTTTCTAAAGGCATGGTTGCTTTAGTCAGTTTATAGAGTGGGGTTTTGACGTTTTGCAGTGAGTGTTGTTAATGGTTTCTTGTTTTTTAAGGTGTTATTGTTTTTTTGTTATGGCTGCTATTCACATCAATATCAGCCCACGCCATCGACAAGAAAGTCAACAACGTCACCATCATGCGTGTGGGCTTTATGGTGGACGCGAATTCTCCGGGTGGAGGCTGGGGCTTCATCGTCAGCAAGCCGGGAGCGGCGGATTGCGGCTTTGGCCTGATGCGCCTGCCGCCGATGAATACCGATGCCGGCAAGGCCATGCTGTCGCTGATGCTGAGCGGCCAGGCCACACAGAACAAACTGCCGGAAATCGCCTATTCGGCCAGCGCCACGGTGAACGCGGTATGCCAGATCACTTCGGCGCAGATAGACAGCGGCGCCTGGGGAGAAAGGTACGAGGCCGCAGCCCCGTACCTAGGCGAGAGTGCTTAGAGCGCGGCGATCTTCTGCCGTTGCTCGGCCAGCTTGGCCAGGGCCTGTTCGGCCTCGGCTAGCTTGGCGCGTTCCTTCTCGATCACGTCGGCCGGGGCCTTGGCGACGAAGCCTTCGTTGGACAGCTTGCCGCCGACGCGCTTGACCTCGCCTTCCAGGCGCTGGATCTCCTTGTCCAGGCGCCCCAGTTCGGCGCTCTTGTCGATCAGGCCGGCCATCGGCACCAATACTTCCATGTCGCCGACCAGGGCGGTGGCGGACATCGGCGCTTCCTCGCCGGCTTCCAGCACGCGGATGCTTTCCAGCTTGGCCAGTTTCATCAGCAGCGGCTCGTTGTCGGCCAGGCGGCGGTGGTCGCTGGGCGAGGCGTTCCTGAGGATGATGTCGATGCGCTTGGCCATGGAGATGTTCATCTCGCCGCGGATCTGCCGTACGCCGAGCATCAGCGCCTTGACCCATTCGATGTCGCCTTCGGCGGCGGCGTCGATCCTGCCTTCGTCGGCCACCGGCCAGGGTTGCAGCATCAGGGTCGGACCTTCCTTGCCGGCCTGGCCCTTGATGCGCTGCCAGATTTCCTCGGTGATGAACGGCATGAACGGGTGCGCCAGGCGCAGGGCCGTCTCCAGCACGCGGATCAGGGTGCGACGAGTGCCGCGCTGGCGCTCGATGGGGGCGTTCTCGTCCCACAGCACCGGCTTGACCAGCTCCAGGTACCAGGCGCAGTACTCGTCCCAGATGAACTCATAGAGGGCCTGGGCGGCCAGGTCGAAGCGGAAGGCGTCGAGCTGGCGGGTGACTTCCTGCTCGGTGCGCTGCAACTGGGAGATGATCCAGCGGTCGACCGAGGACAGCTCGACCGGCTCGCCGTTGACCCCGGTGTCCTGGCCATCGGTGTTCTCGATGACGAAGTTGGCGGCGTTCCAGATCTTGTTGCAGAAGTTGCGGAAGCCTTCGACGCGGCCCATGTCGAACTTGATGTCGCGGCCGGTGGAGGCCAGCGAGCAGAAGGTGAAGCGCAGGGCGTCGGTGCCGTAGCTGGCGATGCCTTCGGGGAATTCGGCGCGGGTCTGCTTGGCGATCTTCTCCGCCAGCTTCGGCTGCATCATGCCGCTGGTGCGTTTCTGCAGCAGGGTATTGAGGTCGATGCCGTCGACGATGTCCAGCGGGTCGAGTACGTTGCCCTTGGACTTGGACATCTTCTGGCCCTGGCCGTCGCGCACCAGGCCGTGGACATAGACGGTCTTGAACGGGATCTGCGGGGTGCCGTCGGGGTTCTTCACCAGGTGCATGGTGAGCATGATCATCCGCGCGACCCAGAAGAAGATGATGTCGAAGCCGGTGACCAGCACGTCGGTGGGGTGGAAGGTCTTGAGGAACTCGGTCTGCTGCGGCCAGCCGAGGGTGGAGAAGGTCCACAGGCCGGAGCTGAACCAGGTGTCGAGAACGTCTTCGTCCTGGCGCAACTCGACCTCGTTGCCGAGCTTGTGCTTGGTGCGCACCTCGACCTCGTCGCGGCCGACGTAGACGTTGCCGGCCTCGTCGTACCAGGCCGGGATGCGGTGGCCCCACCAGAGCTGGCGGCTGATGCACCAATCCTGGATGTCGCGCATCCAGGAGAAGTACATGTTCTCGTACTGCTTGGGCACGAACTGGATACGGCCGTCTTCCACGGCGGCGATGGCGTCTTCGGCCAGCGGCTTGGTGCTGACGTACCACTGGTCGGTCAGCCAGGGTTCGATGACGGTGCCGGAGCGGTCGCCCTTCGGTACTTTCAGTGCGTGGTCGTCGACCTTCTCGAGCAGGCCCATGGCCTCGAACTCGGCGACGATGGCCTTGCGCGCGGCGAAGCGGTCCATGCCGGCGTAGCTCTGCGGCAGGCTGGGGTCGAGGTTCGGGTTGACGCTGCCGTCGAGGTGGAACACCTGGGCCTGGGCCAGCACCGCGGCGTTCTTGTCGAAGATGTTGATCAGCGGCAGGTCGTGGCGCTTGCCCACTTCGTAGTCGTTGAAGTCGTGGGCCGGGGTGATCTTCACGCAGCCGGTGCCGAATTCGCGGTCGACGTACTCGTCGGCGACGATCGGGATGCGCCGGCCGACGATCGGCAGTTCGGCGAACTGGCCGATCAGCTTGGCGTAGCGCTCGTCTTCCGGGTGCACCGCGACCGCGGCGTCGCCCAGCAGGGTTTCCGGACGGGTGGTGGCGACCACCAGGTAATCCAGGCCTTCGCTGGTCTTCGCGCCGTTCACCAGCGGGTAACGCAGGTGCCAGAGGTGGCCCTTCTCGTCGTGGTTTTCCACTTCCAGGTCGGAAATCGCGGTGTGCAGCTTGGTGTCCCAGTTCACCAGGCGTTTGCCGCGGTAGATCAGGCCGTCTTCATGCAGGCGCACGAAGGCTTCCTTGACCGCTTCGGAGAGGCCGTCGTCCATGGTGAAGCGCTCGCGCGACCAGTCCACCGAGGAGCCCAGGCGACGAATCTGCCGGGTGATGTTGCCGCCGGACTGTTCCTTCCATTCCCAGACCTTCTCCAGGAACTTCTCCCGGCCGAGGTCGTGGCGGCTCACGCCCTGGGCGCCGAGCTGGCGCTCCACCACCATCTGGGTGGCGATGCCGGCGTGATCGGTGCCCGGCTGCCACAGGGTGTTGCGGCCCTGCATGCGGCGGTAGCGGATCAGCGCGTCCATTATCGCGTTGTTGAAGCCATGGCCCATGTGCAGGCTGCCGGTCACGTTCGGCGGCGGGATCATGATGGTGTAGGGCTGGCCTTCGCCGCTCGGAGCGAAGTAGTCGTTGGACTCCCAGGTCTCGTACCAGGAAGTCTCGATGGCGTGCGGCTGGTAAGTCTTGTCCATGCGAAAGGGGACCAAAGCTGAATATGGCTGGGGAAAATGCGAAGAAAGTTCGGGAGTATAGCGGGGATGGCGGCCCGGGGGTAAGGCCGCGGGCCGCGGCGGGCGCCCGCCGCGTCCGGATCAGCCGTTGCGTTGGCCGAGCAGGCGACCCAGGCGGGCTTGCAGGCGGCGGCGCAGTTCGGCTTCGATCTGCGGGGCGAAGTCGTCGATGACTTCCTGCAGGATGAGTTCGGCGGACGCTCGCAACTCGTCGTCCAGGCGCTCCTGTTCGGCGGGCGCCAGCCCTGCCGTGGTGGCTGCCGCGGCCTGCGGCTCTGGCGCGCGCGGGGCGGTACCGGGGGAGACGACGTCGGAGAGCAGGGGAATGTTGTCCGGCTCGAAGGATTCGGTCAGCAAGGGCGGCTCGTTCCGTTCGTAGAGCAGGTCGTGGATCGACTCCAGATCATCGAGCAACTGCTCCGGGGGTTGTGTCGGTTTGTGGCTGTCCATGGTCGTGCACTTCAGATACGCGGCAGGCGATGATCCTGTAGAGGATAGCCCTGCTCCCGGTAGAAGCGGAATTTATCCCGTGCCGCCTGGCGGATCGCCGGCTCCTCGACCACCAGTTCGGCCACCCGCGAAAAGTTCGCGACGAAGCCGGGGGCTTCGAGGGTCAGGTTGATCAGCAGGTCGCGATGGTTCCCCGGGGTCTCTCCCAGACCCAGGGCGACGGGCGCCTCGGCGTCTTCCTCGGCCAGGCTGTGAGGAATGAAGGCCTCGCCGCGGAAGCTCCACAGGCGGCCGTCCAACTCGCTGCGCTGCGCCTCGTCGGCGCAATGCAGGTAGACCCGCATGCCCTGCCGCCAGGCCTTCTCGGCCAGGCGGCAGGCGACCTGCAGGCGCGCCGACGGATCGGCGCTGGGGATCACGTAGAAATCGACCCGGGTCACTTGGCCCGTTCCAGCAGGTACTGGGTCAACAACGGAACCGGGCGGCCGGTGGCGCCTTTGTCCTTGCCGCCGCTGATCCAGGCGGTGCCGGCGATGTCCAGGTGCGCCCAGTGGTATTTCTTGGCGAAGCGCGAGAGGAAGCAGCCGGCGGTGATGGTGCCGGCCTTCGGCCCGCCGATGTTGGCGATGTCGGCGAACGGGCTGTCCAGCTGTTCCTGGTATTCGTCGAACAGCGGCAATTGCCAGGCGCGGTCGTCGGCGAACTCGCCGGCCTTGAGCAGTTGCCTGACCAGCGCTTCGTTGTTGCCCATAAGGCCCGAGGTGTTGCTGCCCAGGGCGACGATGCAGGCGCCGGTGAGGGTGGCGATGTCGATCACCGACTGCGGCTTGAAGCGCTCGGCGTAGGTCAGTGCGTCGCACAGCACCAGGCGCCCTTCGGCGTCGGTGTTGAGGATCTCGACGGTCTGCCCGCTCATGGTGGTGACGATGTCCCCCGGACGGGTGGCTCCGCCGCTGGGCATGTTCTCGGCGCAGGCGAGCAGGCCGACCAGGTTGATCGGCAACTGCAGTTCGAGCACCGCGCGGAAGGTGCCGAAGACGCTGGCGGCGCCGCACATGTCGAACTTCATCTCGTCCATGCCCAGGCCCGGCTTGAGGCTGATGCCGCCGGTGTCGAAGGTGATGCCCTTGCCGACCAGCACGTGCGGGGCCTGGTCCTTCTTCGCGCCGTTGTATTGCAGGACGATCAGCCGCGGCGGCTGGTCGCTGCCCTGGGCGACGGCGAGGAACGAGCCCATGCCCAGCTCGCGCAGTTTCTTCTCGTCGAGGACCTCGACCTTCAGGCTCTTGAACTCCTTGGCCAGGCCCTTGGCCTGCTCGCCGAGGAACGTCGGATGGCAGACGTTCGGCGGCAGGTTGCCGAGATCGCGGGTCAGGGCCATGCCATTGGCGATGGCCTGGGCTTCCTTGCTGCCTTGCTCGACGGCGGCGCTGTCGGCCTTGTCGGCGAGCAGGGTCAGCTTCTTCAGTTTCAGCGGCTCGGCTTTCTGGCTCTTGTAGCGATCGAACACGTACAGGCCGTCGGCCAGGGTTTCCACCAGCAGACGCGCCTTCGCATGGGCACCGCGGCCTTTCACCGCGAGATCGCCGAGGGCTAGCGCGGCATCGGCGCCGGCCAGGCCCTTGAGGGTCGACAGCACGGCGGAGGCCAGCTTGCGGTACTGGCGGTCGCCCAGTTCGCGCTCCTTGCCGGCGCCGACCAGCAGCACGCGCTCGGCCTTGAGATTGGGCAGGCTCTGCAGGAGCAGGGTCTGGCCGACCTTGCCGGCCAGGTCGCCACGCTTGAGCACTGCGCTGATGGCGCCGCCGGTGGCGTCGTCGACCGCCTTGGCGCTGGCGCCGAGCTTGCGGCCTTCGCCTACGGCGAGCACCAGGGTGGCGGTTTTCAGGGTTTCCGGGCGTACGCTTTTAACAAGGAATTCCATGGAAGAGGTCCCCAATACAGACAGTCGGGATGGCGCAAGGGGCGGCATCCGTTAGCGGTAAGCGATTGTTCCGAGCACGATTCGTCCCGAGGACTGACGGTCGCCGCCGGGGCGGTGACGCAGGCAGCGACAGCTTAGTCGTTGCGGCGGGGGTCGTTCCATGCCGAGGATGGCAACCGAGGTTCTACAGCGCCGGAGCCGGGTTGGCGGTGCCTCCCGGCCGTTGCCGCACATGGTCGCACAACTGCGGCGTGTCTGGCACGACTGTGTACGCACGGGAACCCGCGGCCATGCCGCGTCCCTATAATGAACGTTTCGTTCCGCAGGAGTCGCACCGTGCCCGCCAGCAAACCTGTCGCGGATCCCGCCCGGAGTACCGACCCACGCGATTACCAGCGAGTCGGCCGGCCGCTCGGGGTCATGGCCAAGACCTTCCCGGCGGGTTTCGTGGTCGCCGAGCACCGGCACGAGCGGGCGCAGTTGATCCATGCCCTGTCGGGCGTGATCGAACTGCATGTCGGTCGCACGCTATGGCTGGTCCCGCCGCAGCGCGCGGTATGGATGCCGGCGGGGATGGCGCACGCGATGCTGGCGCGCGGCGAGGTCCGCTTGCACACCGTCTATGTCCGGCCGCAGTCCTGCCCGCCAGAATTCCCCCGGGTGCCGCGCGGAGTGATGGTCAGCCCATTGTTGCGCGAGTTGATCGTGCGCGCCGCCGGCCTGCCGTTGTTGTACGACGAGCGCGGCCGGGAGGGGCGGTTGATGGCGGTGCTGCTGGACGAACTGGAGTGGTCGCGGGAACAGCCCCTGGCCTTGCCCGACCCCGCGGACCGACGCCTGGGAAGAATCTGCCAGGCGCTGCTGGAGGACCCCGCCGACCCTCGCGGGCTGGAGGAGTGGGCGCGCTGCGTGGGGGCGTCCTCGCGGACCCTGGCACGGCTGTTTCTCTCCGAACTGGGAGTGACCTTCGTCCATTGGCGCCACCAGGTGCGCCTGGCCGCCGCCCTGCCACGCCTGGCGGCTGGCGAAGCGGTGGCGCGGATCGCCGTGGATCTCGGCTACCAGACGCCCAGCGCATTCAGTGCCATGTTCCGACGCCTGACCGGGAGCACGCCGAGCCGCTACTTCGCCTTGTCCGATTCGGCGTAGCCTTCGTCCGTTGGCGGGCGGCGCCGACGCGGCAGGATTCCTATGCTGGGCCCGTTTCCAGACGACTGCCCCGGGAGGCAAGCATGCAACGACTGAACGTGGAATTCCGCTCCGAGGGTGTCGCCCTGCGCGGCTGGCTGTATTTGCCGGAGGCGCGTGCCGAGCGGCCGGCGATCGTCATGACGCACGGTTTTTCCGGGGTGAAGGAGCAGTACCTGGACCGTTACGCCGAGGTATTCGCCGCCGCCGGCTTCGTCGTGCTCCTCTACGATCATCCGAACTTCGGCGACAGCGACGGCGAACCGCGTCAGGAAATCGATCCGGTGATGCAGCGCCGCGGCTATCGCGACGCGATCACCTGGTTGGGCGCCCAGGCCCGGGTCGACGCCAGCCGCATCGGCATCTGGGGAACCAGCTACAGCGGCGGACATGTGCTGGAAGTGGCCGCACTGGATCGGCGGGTGAAATGCGTGGTGGCGCAGGTGCCGACCGTCAGCGGCCATGCCTCGGCGTTGCGCCGGACCCGCGCCGAGCAGTTGCCGGCATTGCTGGCAAGCTTCGACGCGGACCGCCAGCGGCGCTTCGAGGGCTTGCCGCCAGCGCTGTTGCCGGCGGTCGCCGCGGGCCCCGACGAGCCTTGCGCGATGGCCGGCGCGGACGCCCACCGGTTCTTCACCGACAGCGCGGCGCTGGCGCCGAACTGGTGCAACCGGGTGACCCTGCGTAGCGCCGAGCTGGCGCGGGAGAACGAGCCAGGCATTCACATGGCGCGGATCAGCCCCACGCCGCTGCTGATGATCGTCGCCGACCGGGACCTGCTTACGCCCACGGACCTTTGCCTGGAGGCCTACCAGCGGGCATTGCCGCCCAAGCGGCTGCTGATGCTCGCTGGCGGCCATTTCACGCCGTACATCGAGCATTTCGACGCCACCAGCCAGGCCGCGGCAGACTGGTTCGTCCGTCATCTCGGAGAGGGCGGCGAGCAGCCAGCGACAGTCGTCGAATAAATCGGCAAGCGCTGAACGAGCGTTCGCCTCGACGGTCTATCGGGCTCTTGGTTCGGCCTGCGCAGTGACAGGCCCGCCGAATCGCAGGATAATGCCGGCTATTTTCTCCGCGCCATGCCGCCATGGCCGGAACCGCGTGATGACGGGGCCGACGGGCCCCGTCAGAGCCTGGCAACCCAGGAGTGTCCGGATTGATCGTTTTCCGTTATTTGTCCCGTGAAGTGCTGGTCACCATGAGCGCCGTCAGCGCCGTGCTGCTGGTGATCATCATGAGTGGCCGTTTCATCAAGTACCTGGCGCAAGCGGCGCAGGGGTTGCTCGACCCCGGTTCGCTGTTCCTGATCATGGCGTTCCGGATTCCCGGCTTCCTGCAGCTGATCCTGCCGCTTGGCCTGTTCCTCGGCATCCTCCTGGCCTACGGGCGGCTCTATCTGGAAAGCGAGATGACCGTGCTCTCGGCGACCGGCATGAGTCAGAAGCGCCTGCTCGGCTATACCATGGCCCCGGCGCTGCTGGTGGCGATCCTGGTGGCCTGGCTGAGCCTGTTCCTGGCGCCCCAGGGCATCAACCAGTTCGCTCTGCTGTTGAACAAGCAGGATACCCTGACCGAGTTCGACACCCTGGTCCCGGGCCGTTTCCAGGCAATGCGCGACGGTACCCGGGTGACCTATACCGAGGAACTGTCGAAGGATCGCGGCGAACTGGCCGGCATCTTCATCTCGCAGAAGGACCTCAACAGCAGCAACCAGGAACGCGGCATCTCCATCCTGGTGGCGGAGAAGGGCACCCAGAACATCCAGGCGGATGGCAGCCGTTACCTGATCCTGCACAATGGCTACCGCTACGACGGTAATCCCGGGCAGGCCAACTACCGGGCGATCCAGTACGACACCTATGGCGTGATGCTGCCCAAGCCCGAGGCCAGCAGCGAGGTGAGCGAGCGCGACGCGGTGCCCACCGCCGACCTGTTCGGCAGCGACAACCCACGCTACCAGGCCGAATTGCAGTGGCGCCTGTCGACCCCGCTGCTGGTGTTCGTGGTGACCCTGCTGGCGGTGCCACTGTCGCGGGTCAACCCACGCCAGGGGCGCTTCCTCAAGCTGCTGCCGGCGATCCTTCTTTATATGGGCTACCTGGCCCTGCTGATCGCTGTCCGTGGCCAGTTGGACAAAGGCAAGATCCCCATGGCCATCGGCCTGTGGTGGGTCCACGGACTATTCCTGGCGATCGGTCTTCTTCTGTTCTATTGGGAACCCTTGCGCCTGAAGCTGGCGTCCTCCCGTGCCGGTCGCGAGGTGGCGCATGGTTAAGCTCGATCGTTACATCGGTGTCACCGTCTTCGTCGCGATCCTCGCGGTGCTCGGGGTGATCCTCGGCCTGGCGCTGCTGTTCGCCTTCATCGACGAACTCAACGACATCAGCGCCAGCTACGGCATCGGCGATGCCCTGCGCTTCATCTTCCTCACCGCGCCACGGCGCGCCTACGACATGCTGCCGATGGCGGCGCTGATCGGCTGCCTGGTCGGCCTCGGCACCCTGGCCAGCAACAGCGAACTGACCATCATGCGCGCGGCCGGGGTATCCCTGTCGCGGATCGTCTGGGCGGTGATGAAACCGATGCTGGTGCTGATGCTGGCCGGCATCCTGGTTGGCGAGTACGTCGCGCCCTGGACCGAGAACATCGCCCAGAGCGGCCGCGCCCTGGCCCAGGGCGGCGGCGATTCGCAAAGCTCCAAGCGCGGTCTGTGGCATCGCCAGGGGCGCGAGTACATCCACATCAACGCGGTGCAGCCCAATGGCGTGCTGTACGGCGTGACCCGCTACCGCTTCGACGAGCAGCGTGGCCTGGAATCGGCCAGTTTCGCCAAGCGCGCGCGCTTCGAGACCGATCACTGGCAACTGGAAGAGGTCACCACCACCTTGCTGCATCCGAGGGAAAAGCGCTCCGAGGTGGTCAAGCTGCCGACCGAACGCTGGGATGCCCAGCTCAGCCCGCAACTGCTGAACACTGTGGTGATGGAGCCCGAGGCGCTGTCTATCAGCGGTCTCTGGCAGTACATCCACTATCTCGCCGACCAGGGCCTGAACAACAACCGCTACTGGCTGGCGTTCTGGACCAAGGTCCTGCAACCGCTGGTGACCGCCGCGCTGGTGCTGATGGCGATTTCCTTCATCTTCGGTCCGTTGCGCTCGGTGACCCTGGGCCAGCGGATCTTCACCGGCGTGCTGGTGGGCTTCGTCTTCCGCATCGCCCAGGACCTGCTCGGACCCTCCAGCCTGGTGTTCGACTTCCCGCCGCTGCTGGCGGTGGTGATCCCCGCCTCGATCTGCGCACTGGCGGGTGTCTGGCTGCTACGCCGGGCGGGCTGACAGGCCCGGCAGGCCGGGTATGAAAAAAGGCCACCCACGGGTGGCCTTTGTGCTTCCTTGTCGCGTCGGCCTGTAGCCTGGCCGCCGGCGCGACAAAGGCCAAAACAGCGCGTTCTGCGGACCTGTTTCGCTCACTTCTTGTGAGTGTTCTTCGGCAGCCTGACCACCTGGCTCTCCGAATAGCGGTCATGCCAGGTACGCTTGTCCTTGTCCCAGAGCATCCAGAGGAAGCCGAGGCCGAGGCACAGCCAGGAGGCGATGGCGATCATGAAGCGCAGCAGCGCCTGGAGCAGGCTGATGGCGCTGCCGTCGCGGTTCTGCACGCGCAGTCCCCAGACCTGCATGCCCAGGGTCTGGCCGTTGTGGGTCCAGAATTTGGCGAAGAAGCCGAACAGGGCGAACACCAGCAGGGTCGAGAGCAGCGGGTCGCCGATCAGCGCGCCGCGGTCGGCCAGTTCGCGCAGATGCTCGCTGCCGTAGATCAGTCGAAGGATGCCTTGCTGGTAAACCAGGGTGACCACCATCATCAGCGCCACGCAGAGCAGGAAGTCATAGAACATCGCCGCCAGGCGGCGGACCAGACCGGCAGGGGCATAGTCGCCCTGGGGAGAAAGCATGTGTTTCGGCATCGGCGTGTTCCGTGCGGGGCAAAGCCGGGGATTATACGTCCATCCGCAGCTTGCGCCGCCCACCCGGGCAACGCTTTTCCCCGGCTGTTCTAGTCTTTGCGCAGACCCCAATCATTACGAGTCTTTTCTATGCCGATTCCGGTGAAGCGAGCCAGGAGAAAGGCGCTCCGGCTGTCGTTGTCCGTGCTGGTCGGGGTGATGCCGATCGTCCTGGGGCTGCTCATCCTCTACTGGCAGGCCGAGCGAAGCCTCCAGGAGACGTCCGAGCAGGCAGCCGGGAATGCGGTGCGGCAGTTCGAACGGATGCTCGACAACGCTGCGTTGGCGGCGCGCAAGGTCATGCCGGTGGCGGGGCGTCCTTGTCCCGAGGCCGAGCTGGCGCTGCGCGAGCAAGTGGCGATCATGCCGTTCGTGCGCTCGGTCAATTTGACGCGCGACAATACGATCTATTGCACGTCGTTGTTCGGCGGCTTCGACGAGCCGGTGCGGATCGAGAACTATGTCGACGGACGCCTCTTGCTGATGCCCGGCAACCAGGTCACGCCGGACGCCGCGCTGCTGGTCCTGCGGGACTTCGACGGCAAGCGCGGGGTATTGGCGGCGATCGACGGGCGCTACTTGAGCTACGTGCTGGACCTCGTCGACCGACGTAGCCGACAGGTGCTGGTGGTCGGTCCCAATTGGCTGGATGCCGAGGGCCGCACTCACCGCGACGCGCCGCCCACCTATGAGGTCGCCGCCGTATCGCTCGCTTCGCAGCGTTATCCGTTGCGGGTGCTGTCGGGCTTCCCCGAGGGCGAGGAATGGCGATCGATCCGCTCGCAGAACCCGGCGATGTTCGGCCTGCTACTGTTCTTCGGACTGCTGGCCGGCACTCTGTGCTACTGGCTATCCAGGCGGGTCGCCTCGCCCAGCAGCGAACTGCGCCGGGCCCTGGAGGCCAACGAGTTCATTCCCTACTACCAGCCGCTGAGTCCCGGCCAGGGCGGACGCTGGATAGGCGTCGAGGTGCTCATGCGCTGGCGTCATCCGCGCGAGGGACTGATCCGGCCCGACCTGTTCATACCTTTCGCCGAGCGCTCGGGACTGATCGTACCGATGACGCGCGCGCTGATGCGCCAGGTCGCGGAAGACCTGGGCGGGCATGCCGGGAAGCTGGAGCCAGGCTTCCACATCGGTTTCAACATCAGTGCCACCCATTGCCACGAACTGGCCTTGGTGGACGACTGTCGCGAGCTGTTGGCGGCGTTTCCGCCCGGGCACATCACCCTGGTCCTGGAACTGACCGAGCGCGAGCTGATCGAGTCGAGCGAAGTCACCGACCGTCTGTTCGACGAATTGCATGCCCTGGGAGTGAAGATCGCCATCGACGATTTCGGCACTGGACATTCCAGCCTGGCCTACCTGCGCAAGTTCCAGGTGGACTGCCTGAAGATCGACCAGAGCTTCGTCGCCCGCATCGGCATCGATACCCTTTCCGGGCATATTCTCGACAGCATCGTCGAGCTGTCCGCCAAGCTCGACCTGGATATCGTCGCCGAAGGCGTGGAGACCCCCGAGCAGCGTGACTACCTGGCCGCCCGCGGGGTGGATTACCTGCAGGGCTACCTGATCGGCCGGCCGATGCCGCTGGAGAGTCTGCTTTCCAGCCTGACTGTGCAGGAAGGGCAGGGGGCTTCCGTCGTCGCACTGCCGGCGGACCGAGGCTAGCGGCTGAAAGTCCCGCGCCAGGGGCGAGCTGCCAGCTTATTCGTCACGGATGAGCAAAAGACCCGCAGACCGAACAGGTGCAAACCGCCCCTGGCGCGACAAGAAGCCCGCATCCGCGGGGCTTCTTTTTGGCGTCGGCTGTGGTAGATTTTTTTCGCCGAGCTGGGAAGACAGCAGCTCGGGTAAAAGGCAGCGTCTCGACTCCAGCGCTGCCTTTTTTTATTTGCAGGCCGGATCAGATCGCAGACAACAAAAAACCGGCGCGAAGGCCGGTTTCTCTGCTGTCCTGTGCTCCCCCTGGAAACGCTTGGGAAGTCAGGATGGTGCTCGGGAGGGAACCGAACTTATGGCCGAAGATGCTGATTCTTTAGAACTGTGTTTCCTTGCGCTCTTTTTGATGCCCCCAATAATGCCCCAAAAGAAATTGCACTCCGACTTTTCTCCTGCGAGGCCTTTTTGAAGGCGTTAGAGCAATCATAGTTGCCATCAGCGCCTGACTGTGCTCCTTTGATCAGCAGTGTCACGCCGTCAATTTATGTTTGCCAGCTCTGCAGGTTCAAACCCATGAGCATTGAGATGCCAGTCAAAGTACTTTCTGTTCTTTTTGTTCCATACCGACACTTGCTTGCCCAGCACGCTATTGACATAGCTAGCTGTAGCCTCGGTCATTTCGCGAGAAGGATGCATGACGACTTCTCCGTTTCTCACAGAAATGTAGCCATGCTCGAACAATGGATCACAACCAAGCCGGCACATGGGGGCTGCAATATTTTCGATGTCGAGCTTCTCGTCTGAGCTACAAGCAGACCGCCTCTTGATATGTGCCGCTACCAGCAAATGCCGAGGGTATTCCTTAAGGCAAATGCAACAGGTACTGGTGAGTTTGTTTTGGAATAAGTGCCGTACGATGTACTTATGTTCTAATCGAGTGGCACGGTTCGCGACTCCGTCAGTAGGTTGGTTTTGGATGTCATAACGGGCATCCTCCAAGGTGACGTCGTTGTCGCCGTAGTCGTGGTCAAGCTCTGCAAAACCTTCAAGGATCGCTGCGCTCTGCTCCTCGTTGTATCGATAGAAGGAGCGGTCATGTTGGCTGCCGATATGCGCTTGTATGGATTTGAAGCGAATTGCGTGGTGGCGTACATCAGTTACGAAGTAGATGTTTTCCCATGTGATGCCAGATGAGGCATCTGCCCAACCCCATAGCTTCAAGGCAAGATCGCGATTATGCGTACGATGAGTAAAGCAGGCACTGACTGTGACGACTGCTTTAGTGTTGAAGATGACGGTGTCACCTGGCTCCATGGTAAGCCAGGCATTTCTTGTTCTAGGTGATGCAAGTCCCCAGATGAAAAGCTTGCCGTCGGGGTATGCGGAATGCAGCTCAGCTCGCAACTCTGGCTCTAGCAAGCCTTCGACTTCACTGAGCTGCACTGGGTTGAGAATGGTGGTCTGTAGATTCTTGCGTGCAGTATCGTCCGAGCAGGGTTGGTAGACTACTCGGGCAGTCATTTGCTTCTCCTCGAGTACTTGACTGCGTTTCCCTTGGCTTGGTCGATGGGGTGCTTCTCCGCGTTCCTTTTAAGCTTAGTTTGGGCGGCAGTTGCCAAGTTTATATTGAGGCGATCAGCTAGCCGAATTAGGTAAAGCAATACATCGGCCATCTCTTCTTCGATGCCTTCCAGGGCTTCACTCGACAAAGCTACCCGCTCGCTTTGCTCTGGGGTCAGCCATTGGAAGCGTTCAAGTAACTCGCCCGCTTCGCCAGATAGCGCCATAGCGAGATTCTTGGGGGTGTGGAATTGGTTCCAGTCACGTTCGGAGGCGAACTTGGCTAGCTCCGTCTGCAGATGCTTCAAGACGTCCATGAGGAGAGATTCACGAGTATTGCTGTAGGAATTTGGACGTTAGCTTGTAGGGTCTTTCGTGTCTAGGGCGGTCAATAGAGGATATCTGGGTGAAATAGCTTCGGGCTGACTGCTGTATCGATGAGGGGCGGTTGTAGTGGTCTACTGATCCCGGACACCGATTTAG
>NZ_KV812632.1:421120-515867 GCF_001813485.1 Pseudomonas sp. HMSC067G02 | reverse complement strand
GATGACCAGGGGTTTTGCTTTTGCGCGCGGAAAAAGGCGTGCTTCCTGTTCACCTTGCCGAACCCCTCCTGGCATGTCCTCTTTCGCGTCTAGCGTAGCGAGAGACCGGGCGGATCCGCATGGCGCTGGCGCTCTTGCGTTCGCCGTACCGATCCCGATCCGCGAGTTAGAGCCTCGCTTCGAGGAGAAAGACAAAAGGTGGCTTCCGATGAAGGGAATCGCTTGATTTACTGTATGAATAAACAGTATCTTGAGCGCTCCCCCCTTCGTGGCCATCCCTGTTGGCCATCCCAAGGCAGCTCGTCTCTCGAGCTGCCTTTTTCTTTGTCTCAATGGAAATCCCGGCTGCGGACGTCCAGGCCGGTGAGTAGAGGACTCAGGTCATGCAGGCGCCCGGCGATGACGTGGCGCACCTCGCCGGAGGACTCCAGGATGCCCTCCACCTGCAGCAGCCGGGACTCGAGGAATGGCCGCCTCTGCCGTTCGGCGAGGTCGTGCCGGACCACCACGTTGAGCATGCCGAACTCGTCCTCCAGGGTGATGAAGGTGATGCCGCTGGCGGTCTGTGGGCGCTGCCGGCCGACCACCAGGCCGGCGACCCGTATCGGTCGTCCATGTCCCAGTTTCGCCAGTTCGCGGGAGTCGCGGCAGCGGCGGGCCTTGAGCTGTCCACGCAAGAGTTTCAGCGGATGCGGGCCGAGGGTGGTGCCGAGGAGAGCGTAATCGCTCAGCAGTTCCTCGCCGCGCGAAGGCAGCGGCAGGCTGACCGTGGTTTCTTCGATGACGGTCCCTTCGGCGAACAGTGGCAATTGCGGCTCGACGCTGGCGACGGCCCAGCGCGCCTTGTGCCGGTGTCCGGCGAGACCGCGCAGGGCGCCGGCATCGGCCAGCAACTCCAGGGCCCGGGCGTCGAGCCTGGCGCGTCGGCCGAGATCGTGCACGTCGAGGAACGGCTCGGCCTCCCGGACCTGCTCGATACGCCTGGCATCCTCCTCGCGAAAGCCTCGGATCATCCGCAGGCCGAGGCGTATGGCCGGTTGCGCCTGGCCGAACGGCTCCAGGCTGCAATCCCAACCGCTGTGGCGGACATCCACCGGGCGTGTCTGCAGGGTGTGGCGGCGGGCGTCCTGGAGCAACTGGTCGGGGCTGTAGAAGCCCATCGGCCAACTGTTGATCAAGGCGCAGGCGAAGGCCGCCGGCTCGTGACGTTTCAGCCAACTGCTGGCGTAGGTGAGCAGGGCGAAGCTGGCGGCGTGGGATTCAGGGAAACCGTAGCTGCCGAAGCCTTTGATCTGCTCGAAGATGCGTGCTGCGAAGTCGGCCTCGTAGCCCTTGGCGAGCATGCCCCGGGTCAGCCGCTCGCGGTGGTGTTCCAGGCCGCCATGACGCTTCCAGGCGGCCATCGAACGACGCAGTTCGTCCGCCTCGCCCGGCGTGTAGTCGGCGGCGACGATCGCCAGTTCCATGACCTGTTCCTGGAACAACGGGACGCCCAGGGTACGTTCGAAGACCTTCTCCAGTTCGGCCGATGGATAGGCCACCGGCTCTTCACCGTTTCGCCGGCGCAGGTAAGGATGCACCATGTCGCCCTGGATCGGCCCTGGACGGACGATGGCGACCTGGATCACCAGGTCGTAGAACTTCTGCGGGCGCAGGCGTGGCAGCATGGCCATCTGTGCGCGCGATTCGATCTGGAACACACCGATGGTATCGGCGCGGCTGATCATTTCGTAGGTGGCCGGGTCTTCGCTCGGGATACTGGCGATGCTCAACCGCTTGCCGCCGCGCAGCGCGTGGATCAGGTCGAAGCTGCGGCGCAGGGCGCTGAGCATGCCCAGGGCGAGGACGTCGACCTTGAGCAGGCCGACCGCGTCGAGATCGTCCTTGTCCCACTGGATCACCGTGCGTTCGGCCATGCTGGCATTCTCCACCGGGACCAGGGTGTCCAATGGCTGCTCGGAGATGACGAAGCCGCCGGGGTGCTGCGAGAGGTGGCGCGGAAAACCGATCAACTCGCCGGTCAGGGCCAGCACCCGGCGCAGGATCGGACTCTGCGGATCGAAGCCGGCCTCTTCCAGGCGTTCGGCGCTGGGGGCCTGGTCGCTCCAGCGGCCGCAGCAGTTGGCCAGGACGTCGACCTGCTCGGGCGGCAGACCCAGGGCCTTGGCTACGTCGCGCACCGCGCCGGCGCCGTGGTAGGTGCTGACCACCGCAGTCAGCGCCGCGCGCTGGCGTCCGTAGCGTGTGAAAACGTACTGGATGACCTCCTCGCGGCGCTCGTGTTCGAAATCCACGTCGATGTCCGGTGGTTCGTTGCGCTCGCGGGAAAGGAAGCGCTCGAACAGCAGGTTGGTCCGGTCCGGGTCCAACTCAGTGATGCCGAGGGCGAAGCACACTGCCGAATTGGCCGCCGAGCCGCGGCCCTGGCAAAGGATTTCTCGGCCCCGGGCGAAGGCGACGATGTCCTGCACGGTGAGGAAATAGCTTTCATAGCCCAGTTCGGCGATCAGCTCGAGTTCTCTCTCGATCTGCTTGCGGACCTTGGCGCTCGCGCCGTTCGGCCAGCGCCTGGCGATGCCCTGTTCGGTGAGATGGCGGAGCCATGACGCCGGGTCGTGTCCGGCCGGTACCAATTCGCGTGGATACTGGTATTTCAGCTGTTCCAGATCGAACCGGCAGCGTTCGGCGATCTTCAGGGTTTCCGCCAGCAGGGCTTGCGGGTAGATCCCCTGCAGGGCCTCCAGGGTGCGCAGGTGGCGTTCCCCGTTGGGGAAGAGATAGGCGCCGGCCTCGCTGACCGGCAGATGGTTGCGGATCGCTGTCATGCAGTCCTGCAGGGCTCGCCTGCCGCGGGCGTGCATGTGGACGTCGCCGCAGGCCACGGACGGTAGCCGGAGATGCGAGGCGAGCGCGAGCAGTTTGTCCAGGCGGGCATCGTCATCGGCGCCGCGATGCAACTCGACGCCCAGCCAAAGGCGCTGGGGGAAGCGTTCGCGGAGCCAGGCAGCCTGCTCGTCCTCATGGTCGTTCGGCAACCAGATCGCCAACAGGCCGGCGAGCGGCTGTTGCAGGTCTTCGCGCAGCAGCCGGTAGTGGCCCTTGTCGGCTTGTCGCCGGCCGCGGGTGATGAGGCGACAGAGGTTCTGGTAGCCCTCTAGATCCTCCGCCAGGAGGACCAGCTTGGGCCCCTGTTCGAGGCGGATTTCGCTGCCGACGATCAGTTGTACCTGGTGCTCCCGCGCCGCCTGCCAGGCCCGTACGATACCGGCCAGGCTGCATTCGTCGGTGATCGCCAGGGCCCGATAGCCCAGGCGCGCTGCACGGGCGAAGAGTTCCGCGGCGCTGGAGGCGCCGCGCTGGAAACTGAAGTTGGATAGGCAATGCAGTTCGGCGTAGGCGCTCATGCGAACCAGCCATGCAGCCACAGCGGCCCTTCGCTGCCGACCTCGCGATAGACCCAGGCACGTTGTCCGCTGCGGGTTTCCACCAGGTAATAGTCGCGGCGGATGTCTTCGCCATCCCACCAGCCCGACTCGATCCGCTCCGGGCCGGCCAGCACGGTGGGCAAGGCCTCGCCGAGGGGGCGTGGCTCCGCCAGCAGCCAGCCGGGTCGGAGACCGCAGGCTGCCGGCGATTGCGCCCTGTCGCAGCTGTGCGGCCGCCAGCTTCGCTCCGGACGGTGTTCGGCGACGGCGCTCAGGCCCTGTACCGCCTCGTCGCCCAGCCGCGCGCGCAGGCGTTCCCGCAACTGTTCCCAGCCGAGATACTGCTGTGGGCGCTCGTCGAACAGTTCGCGGTGCTGCGGCGTGAAAGGAGGCAGCTCGCGGGCCTCCAGGCGCACGGCATGCACGGGTGCGGGCAGTTGCAGCTGTTCGAGACGGCCGCGGGTCAGCTCGAAGAGCATGGCCGCCTCGCGTTCGGCGCTGAGCAGGCCGACCGTGACCTGGCTGTCGGCGCGCCCGTGATGCTCCAGATGCAGGGTGAAGCGCTGCACGCCGCTGTCGCGTCCGGCGAGAAAGGCGGCGAGATCGGCGCTCAGCCGTCGCAGGGGGAAGAGCAGGGCCTGGTGCGATTCCACGTCGAAATTGAGTTCGATGCGCAGGTCGAAGGTGTCCGGCGGTCGGTAGTGCTCCAGCGCCAGTGGGCTGCGGCCGCAGAGGCGGTCGATGTGCAACAGCAGTTCGGCCGGGAAGCGACGGGCCAGGGCGGCGCGCGGCAACTCGAGGACCTGGCGCAGATGGCGCAGTCCCATGCGTCCGAGGGCGACGGCCAGCTCCCGCGAGAGTCCCAGGCGGTCCAGCGGAAGGGCGGACAACTGGCGTTGCAGCGCTGTCTCGTCCTCGATGGCCAGGCCGTCGTGGCTGTTCGCCAGGACCCTCGCCGCCACCGGGTTCGGCGCCAGGCACAGGCGATGGCGGAAGCCCAGCGCCGTGAGTTCCTTGCGCAAGCGGGCCTCGAAGCGTGGCCAGGGGCCGAACAGGGCAAGGCTGGACTGCACTTCCAGCAGCAGCGCGCGCGGATAGTGCAGGCTGACCTGCGAGCTGAAACCGTAGGCCCAGGCGGCGAGGAAGGCCTGCCAGCGCTCCACGGCGGCGAGGTCGTATTCCGCCGTGGCGAAGTCCCGGCTCAGGGCCTGGGCGGCGATCAGCGATTGACCGGGCTTCAGGCCGAGCGCGCGTGCCGCTGGGTTGACCGCCTGCAACTGCCGGCGCTGCGCTGGGCCGCCGAGCAGCGCCAGCGGTGCGTCGGGATTGCTCCGTTGACGCAGCGCGCTGTCCATGGCCAGTTGCGGCAGGAGAATGCAAGCCCAGAGCATGGCCGCCTCATTGCCAGGCGCTGGCTGGCAGGGCGGTCGCCGGCGCGAGGCCGCCCCGGCACTTGAGGATGCGCAGGCGTGGGGGGCGGGTTTCGATGCACAGGCGTAGCGCTGCCGGCGAAGGGTTGACCGCTTCGCGCAGGGGACGATAGGCGAAACCCAGGGCCTGACCGCTTTCGGCGGCGACCTGGAGGCGGCGCAGGGCGCGGTCGTCGGCCTGTTGCGGCCAACACAGCACAGCGGCGCAACTGCCCGAGCGCAGGCACTGTTCGGCAGCCCACAAGGCGTCGCGTCCGCTGGCCTGCAACAGGACCAGGTGGCGCAGGTCGACCGCGGCGGCCAGCCAGGCCTGCGGATAGGGTACGTAGGGTGCGCCGACCAGTACGACGCGACGTTGCGCCTGGGTCAGGCGAGCGAGGGTCGGCATCAGTAGTTGCAGTTCGCCGACACCGTCGCGGGCATGGAGGATTTCGCTCAGGGCATGCTCCGGCCAACCGCCGCCGGGTAGCAGTGCGTCCAGGCGCGCATGCCCGGTGGGCAGGGAAGCGCCGGCCGGCACGGCGGACTGGCCTTTCCAGATCCTACGTGCGTCGAGCAGCGCACTCAGCGCTATGCCATTGCCTCGTCCGGCGACGGCTGCGGGTGGGGTGATGTCGGCTACGGATGAAAGGGAGGCCAAGGAAATAACTCGAATACTGTATGTAAATACAGTATTTGCTGTAGTCCTTTTCTGGTCAATGGCAGTCGGTCGGCATCCTTTCATGTGACACTGAGATTCAATAACGAATATAATTGAGAATCGTTATTGATCCTGGGCACGCTATGTCGGCCCAGTGCGTTCCGTCCCTCGAAAGGAATTCCCCTATGGATGATACCCTGGCCCCTGAATCCACTCGGCAAAACCTGCGTTCGCAACGCCTCAACCTGCTGACCAACGAGCCGCACCAGCGCCTGGAGAGCCTGGTGAAGAGCAAGGAACCCTTCGCCAGCCGGGACAATTTCGCCCGCTTCGTCGCCGCCCAGTACCTCTTCCAGCATGACCTGGAGCCGCTTTATCGCAACGAAGCGCTGGCCCGCCTGTTCCCCGGCCTGGCTTCCCGCGCCCGCGACGACGCCGCTCGTGCAGACCTGGCGGACCTCGGCCATCCGGTGCCGGAGGGCGATCAGAGCGTGCGCGAGGCCGACCTGAGCCTGGCCGAGGCACTGGGCTGGCTGTTCGTTTCCGAAGGTTCGAAGCTGGGCGCTGCGTTCCTGTTCAAGAAAGCCGCCGCGCTCGAACTCGATGAGAACTTCGGCGCCCGCCATCTGGCCGAGCCGGAAGGCGGCCGCGCGCAAGGCTGGAAGAGCTTCGTGGCGATCCTCGACGGCATCGAGCTGAACGAGGAAGAAGAGCGCCTGGCCGCCAAGGGCGCCAGCGATGCCTTCAATCGTTTCGGCGACCTGCTGGAGCGTACCTTCGCCTGAGGGGCGTTCCTTGTCCTTTGATCGGCGGCCAACCTCGCCGACGACGATTGCCCCGGCCTGGTTGCCGGGGTTTTCTGTCTTGCGCCGCCGGCCAGGAACGCGGACCTGCGGAGGCCCTTAGCGAGGCGGCCGCTGCGCTTCCACTGAGTTGCCGAACGAGGTGCCCAGGCGAATGCGCGTCGCCGATTGGTTGTACAGGCCGAGCTGGTTTGGCGGACGCCGGACGATGGCGGCGGAATCCAGCTCCTGTTCGCGGCGGGCCCTGGCCGCGCTGTCAGGATCGGCCATCTGCTGGCTCAGGCATTCATAGGACAAAGCCTGGTAGCCGTTGACCTCGGTGTTGATGCAGTTCGCCGGCGGCGTCGGCTCGTCGGCCAGGGTGGCGTTCATGGCCAGGCCCAGGATCAGGGCCGGCAGAACCTGCGATGAACGGTGCATGGCGATTCTCCCGCGCTGGGATGGTGGTTTCCCGCTTATACGGCAATCGGTGAAAACATGTCACCGCAGGTACCGTCACACCACAGTCACACAGTGCCATCAGGATGTCCCTCCTGGGTGATGGCCATCTGGCCTGAACCGGGTAGTTCGGACTGGAATCCGTTGATGTCGATCCTCGGGGTGGCAAGGTCGTGCGCAGTGTCGTTGCTCGGTCTCGGCATGCTGCTGCCGGCGTCCGGCGCCGTGCCGGGCGATGGCGGCAGGCCGCCGTTGCGCCTGGCGGTGCACGCGTTCGATATTCCTCCGCAGAGCCTGGCATCGGCGCTGGTGACCTACAGCGGGGTGACGGGAATGGCGGTTCTGGTGGATGGCGAACTGGCCCGTGGACGGCGCTCGGCCCGCTTGCAGGGGCGCTTCACCGCCAGCGACGCCCTGACCCGACTGCTCGGCGGAACCGGCCTGATGGCGCGCTACACCAGCCAGGAAGCGTTCACCCTGCTGCCGGCGCAGGCCGTCAGGAACGCTGCGCCGCTGCCGGCAGAGATGCCGAAGGTCGAGCAGCCGCTGGATCGGCGCTACGCGGGAGCGGTCCAGGCGGCGCTGGAAGAACAGTTGTGCCGCTCGCCGCGCACTCGTCCGGGTACCTATCGCGCGGTGCTGCAACTCTGGATCGGTCGCTTCGGCGAGGTTCGCCACAGTCGCCTGCTCGGTTCGACCGGCGACCCGCAGCGGGACAGCGCCCTGGTGGAAAGCCTGCGCGGCGTGCGGGTGATGCAGGCGACGCCCGCTACGCTGGCCCAGCCGCTGACCATCCTGTTGCTGCCGAAGACGACGGGCAAGGCCATGGAATGCAAGCTGACGGAGGGAGTGGGAGGGTCATGAGCGATTCGCGGCAAAGCGCGATGGTGAAGCTGTTCCTCGCCTCCTACGACGACTTCAAGGCGCGCCTGAAACGGCGCCTGGGCTCCGAGGACCTGGCGTGCGACGTGCTGCACGAAACCTACCTGAGAGTCGACCGGCTGGATGATGCCCTGGAGGTCAAGAAGCCCCAGGCCTACCTGTTCCGTATTGCCCTGAACATTGCCGCCGACCGCCGCGAGGGCGACGCCCGCCTGCTCACCGGGGAGGAGGTGGCGGAGCTGTTGCAGGTGGCCGACGAAGGCCTCGACCCGGAGCGCATCGTCGGCGGTCACGCCGAGATCCGTCGCCTGCTGGAGGCGCTCTGCGAACTGCCGGCGCGGCGTCGGCAGATTCTCATCGCCTCGCGCCTGGAAGAGACGCCGCATGCGGAAATCTCCCGTCGCTTCGGCATTTCCACCCGCACCGTGGAGAAGGAACTCAAGGCCGCCCTGTGGTTCTGCGCGGAGCGCCTGGAAAGAAAAGTCATCCAGAGGTTCGGTCCCGGGGCCGGAAAACCGTCATAAGCATAAGCAGGTGGAAAACCGCCGCCATATCCATCCCATGAGCCATTCCGGTGTCCGTACAGCACAGTCATGACAGCCTCAGACTCCGCCGCCGATGAAACCGGCGACCTTCGCCACGAAGCGCACGCCTGGGTGATCAGCCTGACCTCCGGACGCGTCACCCAGGGCGACGCGCGGGCCTTCCGCCAGTGGTGTGCGCGCAGCCCGCAACACCTGCGAGCGTTCGTCGAGGCGCGCGATCTCTGGCAGGCACTCGGCAGTGCCGCCGCTCTGCCGCTGGAGCCGCCGGCCGTGGCGCAGATCGCGCCGAGGCGTTTCGGTCGTCGCTGGTTCGTCGGCGGTGCGCTGGCCGCCTCGGTGGCGTTGTTCGTCTTGCGCCCGTCGCTGCTCGACCATGGCCTGGGCGGCGCCGACTATGTCACGGCGGTCGGCGAGCAACGCCAGGTGCAGGTGAGCGGCGAGACGCGGATCGAGATGAACACCCGCACCCGCCTGAACGTGCGGCTCAATCAAGAGCAGCAGGAAACCATCGAACTGCTCGGCGGCGAGGCCGAGATCATCGCCAGCCACCCGCCGCAGAGCAGCCTGCGGGTGATGGCCGGGAGCGCCTGGCTGAGCGCCAGCCGGGCCCGCTTCAACGTGCGCAGCAGCGGTGACGTTTGCGTGGTGACCTGCCTGGAGGGCAGCGTGCGGCTCGAACACCTCGGCCAGCGCCTGGACCTCCAGGCCGGCCAGCAACTGACCTTCGACGAGCGACGCAACGGTCCGCCGGTGCCTTTCGACGTTGCCGAGGTGATGGCCTGGCGCGAGCGCATGCTGGTGTTCAACGACGTACCGTTGGCCACGGTGATCGACGAAATCAACCGCTACCGTCCCGGCATGCTCCTGCTGCTGGACAAGGCCCTTGGCCGACGCCGGGTCCAGGCCCGTTTCAGCCTCGACCAACTGGCCGACGTGGCGACCCTGATCCGCGATGCCTATGGCATCGAGGTCACCCGCCTGCCGGGCGGGGTGGTGCTGCTCGGCTGAGCCACCGCTTCATTGCAGGGCCACCACCCGTCGATAGCGCTCCACGCCGTTGCGGGTGACCCGCGCCAGGCTGATCTCCAGTCCGCTGGCGCGGACTTTGCTGCGTGCCGGCAGGCGCGTCCAGCCCTTTCCCGGCACCCAGGCACGGATCTCGAACCGACTCACGTCGTCCAGCACAGCCACCCGCTCCGCCAGCGGCGGCAACGGCAGGCGGTCGCCGCTGGGCGAGGCGGCGCGGTAGAGGACCTTGCCCTGTCGCCACCAGCGCACGCGCTGCAGCGGCGCGCCTGGCTCGGTACTGGCGCGGACGATGTCCAGGCGCAATGGGATCTCGCTCAGGCGCTTCAGTGCGAGTCCGGGCGGCAGGCTGTCGCCGGCCCGGATCGGCTCGTCGCCGCTGGGCAGGCCGGTCTCCTCCTGGATGGCGCTGTGCAGGGCGATGTCGCGCTCCAGCTGGTTCAGCGCGCGCAGTAGCGCGGCGCCCTGCTCGGTGCTGTCCTCCAGGTGCGCGCTGGCCCGGGCGATGCTGTCCAGGCCGCGCCAGGCCATCAGGCTGACGATGGCCATGAGCATGATCGCGACCATCACCTCGATCAGGGTGAAGCCGGCTTGCCGGCGCCGCGTCGTCGCGCGTTCAGTGTACCCGGACATGGCCGTTCGCCTCGCGCAGCACGGTGACGCTGTGTTGGCCGTCGGAGAGCGTTATCCGCAACGGCGCGCCGATCCATTCGGCGTCCAGCAACACCGGTCGCGGCGGGCGCACGCTGACCCGCAGCGGCGCGGCCTGCCAGTCGCGCGCGCGCAATTCGGTGTCGGCGGCGAAGGCGTCGGTCTTGCCGCGATAGGCCTGCGGGCTGAAGCGATAGCCCTTGGCGCTGGGCTGCCAGAGGATCGGCGTACCGCGTACCCGTGCTTCGCCCTGGGCTATTTCCAGCAACCGCGCCAGGCGCGCGGCATCCTGGCGCAGCAGACCCGTCGGGTCGGGGCGGGCGCTCAGGCTGATGGCCGCCGTGGCGATGCCGACGATTACCAGCACCACCATCAGTTCGATCAGGGTGAAACCGCCTTGCCGGGGTCGCCTCACCGGATGCCGCTCCGCGAAGAGAGAGGTTTCCAGAGTGCCCGACGAAGATGATCGGCGTGTGAAACATAACGGAGAGAATTCCGCGCTAGGCTGGTGCCGGGGCGCCGTTCGTGGCGCCCGTCGCCCATACGCCAGGAGAGCCCCGCCATGCCGGCCATGCCCCGTATCGATCCGCCCCGCCTGGTCCAGTTCGCCGCCGTGCTGGCGATCCTCGCCGGCCTGCTGTTCTGGGGCTATCTGTTGCTGGCGCCGATTCCCGGCGTGGTCCAGGCCGAGGTCGCCGACGTTCCGCCGCCCAGCGGCGAGGACGCCGCTCAACGCTGGTTCGCGGCGCCTTCCGGTGAGGTCGAGGTGCAACTGGCGGGATTGATCAGCGGTGGTCCCGCGGCGATCGCCATCCTCTCGGTGAACGGCGCGCCGGCCCAGGCCTATCGCGAGGGCGAGGTCCTGGCACGTGCGGCGAAGGTGCGGCGGATCGAGGCCGACGCGGTGCTCATCGAGCAGAATGGCGAGGTTCGCCGGGTGGCCATGCAGCGGCTCGCCGAACCGCCGCCGCTGGCTACCCTCAAGCGCGGTTGAGATCACCGGGAGCGGCTCAGCAGGGTGTTCAGGCGCGCCAGCGGCACCGCCTGTTCGCGCTGCGTGCGCACACGGATTTCCACCCAGAGTAGCGCGGGGTCGTCGGTGGCCTCGACGCGTTGTTCGCAGTACAACCGCAGGCGGCCCTGGGAGCATTCGAAATCGCTGTTTCCCGGAGCCGCGCCGACGCCCAGGCGTAGCTCGGCGAGCCGGCTCTCCGCTGCCAGCAGGGCCAGCGACTTGTCGCGCAACAGACCGTTGCCGTCGGTCATCAGGCCCACCGCGCGGATCGCTGCGGCCAGGGCGATGGCGACGATGGCCAGCGCGACCAGCACTTCGATCAGGGTGAAACCGCGGGAAGACAGGCGCGTGGACATCGCGGAAAGGTCGGCGAAAGGGGACTTCCAGGCTAGCCGGGAAATCTGACCGATCCCTGACAAAAGCTCGGGAGGGCGCCCCCGCGAGCCATCCCCGGCGCCTGCCGGAAAGCCCGGCTCCAGGGCCTTGCGGGCGCCTCCGGAAGAGCGGCGCACCCGAGGATTTTCAATATCGTTGACATATCTTCCTGAAACAATCCGCGGCGAATCGAACCATGCCGAGGAGTGTCGAGATGGATGTCGTGCAGTTCAGCTCCAGCCCGAAAGGACATCGGGGACAGCGGGGCTTCACCCTGATCGAGATCATGGTGGTGGTGGTGATCCTCGGCATCCTCGCCGCGATGGTGGTGCCCAAGGTGCTCGACCGTCCCGACCAGGCCCGTGCCACCGCGGCGCGCCAGGACATCTCCGGGCTGATGCAGGCGCTCAAGCTCTACCGCCTCGACCAGGGCCGCTATCCGAGCCAGGCGCAGGGCTTGAAGGTGCTCGCGGAGCGCCCTGCCGATGCCTCGGCGAGCAACTGGCGCTCGTACCTGGAGCGCCTGCCCAACGACCCCTGGGGCAAGCCCTACCAGTACCTGAATCCCGGCGTGAACGGCGAGATCGACGTGTTCTCCCTCGGCGCCGACGGGCAGCCGGGCGGCGAGGGCATCAACGCCGACATCGGCTCCTGGCAGCTCTGAGCGCGCCATGAACGGTCATCGCCAGCGCGGCATGGCGATCATCAGCGCGCTGCTGATCGTCACCGTGGTCGCGGTCATAGCCGCCGGCCTGATCGCCCGCCAGAGCGCATTCATCCGCGCCCTGGAAAGCGAGCAGCTACGCATCCAGGCCGGCTGGATGCTGCGCGGCGGCCTGGAATGGAGCCGCCAGTTGCTGCTCGAGGACAGCCGCCGCGACCCGCTGACCCGCCTCGACCAGCGCTGGGCGCAACCGATGCGTGGCTTGCGTCTGAGCAGCGCCGAATTGCCGTTCAACGGCCAACTGGAAGACGAGCAGGGCAAGTTCAACCTGCGCAACCTGTTGGTCGACCAGCGCCCCGATCTCCAGGAGCGAGCGAACTTCGAACGCCTCGCCGGTCTGCTCGGCGTGCGCCCGAAGGAGACTCGGCTGATCGTCGAGCGGGTACTCGATTCCTATGCACGGCTGCCCGCCGAAGCGCCGCCGGCCGAGACGCAACCCGCAGGCTTCGACAGCGGCCGCGAGACTTCGCCGGGTGCCGTGTTGCGGGCGCTTCCGGCGCGCATGCCGGCGCTCAGGCGTCTCGACGACCTGGCCCGGCTGGGCATTCCGCCGGCGACCCTGGAACGCCTGCGGCCCTACGTCACCATCCTGCCCGAAACCACCTGGATCAACGGCAACACCGCGCGCGCCGAAGTGCTCGCCGCCTGTGTCCCCGGCCTCGGGCTGGACCAGGCGCGGCGGGTGCTCGGCGAGCGCGACCGGGGCCGCTGGTTCCTCAATCGCGGCGACTTCGTCAACCGCCTGAACATGCCGCAATTGCAGGCGCAGTCGGTGAAGGTCGGGATCACCAGCGACTGGTTCCTGCTCACCGCCTATGCTCGGCGCGACCGGCAAGAGGTGCGCCTGCAAGCCCTGGTGCAGCGCAAGGCCGGTGAAAGCACGGCGGTCAACTGGGTGAGGGTGGGCTCATGAAAGCCACCTGGCGTTGCCTGCTGCCGCCGCTGAGCGAGTTCGCCGAGGCGGCGCCGCTGCATTGCCTGCGCCTGGATGCGCGCGGCGCGGTGCAGGAACGAATCGAGGCCTCGCTCGCGGAACTGGCGCGGCGACGCCAGGGGTTGCCGGTGGCGCTGTTCCTGCATCCGCGCGATTGCCGCCTGGTCAGTCTCGAACTGCCGGCGCTGCCTGCGGCGAAGCTCGCCGCCGCGGTGAACTGCGCGGCCGAGGCGCTGGTCCTCGGCGATCCGGCGCAGCTACGCCTGGCCCACGGCCCGCGCGGCGCCGACGGGCGCCTGACCTTGGGGTGGCTGGAGGCGTCGGCGCTGGCCTCGCTGGAGCAGGCCGTGCAGCGGCTGCGGCTCGACGTGCGGGAGGTGCAGGCCGCGCCGTTCCTCCTGCCGTTGCGCGATGACGGTTGGGTGGCCGGCGAGTGGGACGGCCATCTGCTGTTGCGCCGCTCGCTGAGCGACGCTGCGGTCCATCCCTTGCCGGAGCAGGGCCTCGCTGAGGTCCCGCAGGAGTTGCGACTGTTCTGGCTGGGCGAGCGACCGGCGTGGGGCTCCGCAGCCCTGGAGCGGGCCGAGGCGCTGGACGAAGCGCTGCGCTGGAGCGGGCCCGCCAGTCCGTGGGGATTGGCGCTGAAAGCGCCGGCGACGAGCGCCGGCAACGGCACCTGGAAGATGCCCCTGATCTGCGCTGCCCTGGCCCTGCTGGTGTGGGTCGCCGGTCTGAACCTGTACGCCGGGCAACTGGCCGGGCAGGGCCAGTCCTTGCAACGGCAGAGCAGTCAACGCGTGCAGCAGGCCTTCCCGGAACTGCCGGTGGTGCTCGATCCGCTGCGCCAGGCTCGCGAGCGACGCGACGCCTATCTGGCCGGCAAGGCCGATGGCGATGTCGTACCGGGGCTGGCCGCGCTGCTGCATGGCGCCGGCGAGGCGATGCCGTTCCTCGCCGGACGCCTGCAACGACTGGATTACCACGCCGGCGAACTGGACCTGGAGCTGCTGCCGGGACCGCCAGGCGGCGATGCCGCTGCCTGGCAGGGCGAGTTGGGCAAGCACGGGTTGCAGGCCGATGCCTCCGACAAGGGCTGGCAGGTGCGCGCCATGGACGCGCCGCCAGCGCCGGCCGCTGGCGCGGCAGACAGTGGCACTGCCGAGGCGGCTGCCGATGAAGATGAATAAGCGCCTGGCGGGCCTGCTGAATACCCCGGCGCAGCGCTGGAGTCCCCTGCTGCTGCGGCTGCAGGCCTACTGGCGGCAACTGGCGCCGCGCGAGCGCAAGATTCTCGCCGGCGGTGGCCTGGCGCTATGCCTGGCGCTGACCTGGCAAGTGTTCATCGATCCGCCGCTGGCGCGGATCGAGCATTGGCAAGCCGAGCTGCCGCGCCTGCGTGCGCAGGCCGCGGCGGTGGACGGCGTGTTGCGCGAGGTCGAGGCGTTGCGCGGTCCGACCCTGAGCGGTACGGCGGACGCCGAGGCGATCCGTCGCAGCCTGCGCGATCAGGGACTCGACGGTTTCCAACTGGACGCCCCGCAACCGGGCCAATGGCAACTGGACTTCGCCAGCGTGTCCGGCGAGGCCTTGCTGCGCTGGCTGGCGCGCAGCCCGGCGGCGTTGCGCCTGAGCGTCAGCGAGGCGCAGGTGACGCGTCTTGACGCTCCTTCCGAGGAGCGCTCTGGCTCTTCGAGCGAGCCGTCCGGCGGGCTGGTGTCCGCCTCGATCCATTTGCAGTCGTCTTCCGCTCCCAAGGATTCCCCATGAGGCAATCAGCTTTCCACCATGCCCGGCGTCGTTGGCCTGTACTGGGCGTGGCGCTGGGCGCGCTGCTGGTCGCGGCGTGTAGCGAGACGCCGAAGGTCCCCGGCGTGCCCCCGGCCGACGAGGAAGTCGGCCGGCCGCTGAGCAGTGTCCGCTCCGGTGCGCCGTTGCGCAGCGCCGACGTCCGCGAGCGGCCCCAGGCCGAGCAGGCCCGCCGCGCGCTGAGTGCCGGGCGCGGCGTAGCGCGCTCCGGTGGCGTGGCTCCGGTCTCAGCGGCAGCGGCCGAACTCGGCGAGCAGCCGGTCAGCCTGAATTTCGTCGATACCGAGGTGGAAGCGGTGGTGCGCGCGCTGTCGCGCGCCACCGGCCGGCAGTTCCTGGTCGACCCGCGGGTGAAGGGCAAGCTGACCCTGGTTTCCGAAGGCCAGGTACCGGCGCGCACCGCCTACCGCATGCTCACCAGCGCCCTGCGCATGCAGGGCTTCAGCGTGGTCGACGTAGACGGGGTCAGCCAGGTGGTGCCGGAGGCCGACGCCAAGCTGCTCGGCGGGCCGGTCTACGGCGCCGACCGGCCGGCGACCAACGGCATGGTCACGCGGACCTTCCGTCTGCGCTACGAGAACGCGGTGAACCTGATCCCGGTGCTGCGCCCGATCGTCGCGCAGAACAACCCGATCAATGCCTATCCGGGGAACAACACCGTGGTGGTCACCGACTACGCGGAAAACCTCGACCGGGTCGCCGGGATCATCGCCAGCATCGACATCCCCAGCGCCAGCGACACCGACGTGGTGCCGATCCAGAACGGTATCGCGGTGGACATCGCCAGCACCGTCTCCGAACTGCTCGACAGCCAGGGCAGCGGCGGCGCCGAGCAGGGCCAGAAGACCGTGGTGCTCGCCGACCCACGCTCCAACAGCATCGTGATCCGCTCGCCGAGCCCCGAGCGCACGCAATTGGCGCGCGACCTGATCGGCAAGCTGGACAGCGTGCAAAGCAATCCCGGCAACCTCCATGTGGTCTACTTGCGCAACGCCCAGGCGACCCGCCTGGCCCAGGCACTGCGCGGGCTGATCACCGGCGACAGCGGCGGCGAGGGCAACGAGGGCGACCAGCAGCGCGCGCGCCTGAGCGGCGGCGGCATGCTCGGTGGCGGCAACAGCGGTACTGGTAGCCAGGGCCTGGGGAGCAGCGGCAATACCACGGGCAGCGGTTCCAGCGGGTTGGGCGGCAGCAACCGCAGCGGCGGCGCCTATGGTGCGATGGGCAGCGGCCAGGGCGGCGCCGGACCCGGTGCGATGGGCGAGGAGAACTCGGCGTTCTCCGCCGGCGGGGTCACCGTACAGGCCGACGCGACCACCAACACCTTGCTGATTTCCGCACCCGAGCCGTTGTACCGCAACCTCCGCGAAGTCATCGACCT
This sequence comes from Pseudomonas sp. HMSC067G02, assembly GCF_001813485.1. Lineage (NCBI taxonomy): Bacteria > Pseudomonadati > Pseudomonadota > Gammaproteobacteria > Pseudomonadales > Pseudomonadaceae > Pseudomonas > Pseudomonas sp. HMSC067G02. The sequence goes on along the minus strand of NZ_KV812632.1, from coordinate 499,792 downwards.
GCTCGACCAGCGCCGCGCCCAGGTGGTGATCGAAAGCCTGATCGTCGAGGTCAGCGAAGACGACTCCAGCGAGTTCGGCATCCAGTGGCAGGCCGGCAACCTCGGCGGCAACGGCGTGTTCGGCGGGGTCAACTTCGGCCAGTCGGCGCTGAACACGGCCGGCAAGAACACCATCGACGTGTTGCCCAAGGGGCTCAACATCGGCCTGGTGGATGGCACCGTGGACATCCCCGGGATCGGCAAGATCCTCGACCTCAAGGTGCTCGCCCGGGCGCTGAAGAGCCGCGGCGGCACCAACGTCCTGTCGACCCCGAACCTGCTGACCCTGGACAACGAGTCGGCGAGCATCATGGTCGGCCAGACCATACCCTTCGTCAGCGGCCAGTACGTCACCGACGGCGGCGGTACCAGCAACAACCCGTTCCAGACCATCCAGCGCGAGGACGTCGGCCTGAAGCTGAACATCCGTCCGCAGATCTCCGAGGGCGGCACGGTCAAGCTCGACGTCTACCAGGAGGTCAGCAGCGTCGACGAGCGCGCCAGCACCGCCGCCGGGGTGGTCACCAACAAGCGCGCGATCGATACCAGCATCCTCCTCGACGACGGCCAGATCATGGTCCTCGGCGGCCTGTTGCAGGACAACGTGCAGGACAACACCGACGGCGTTCCCGGGCTCTCCAGCCTCCCCGGCGTCGGCTCGCTGTTCCGCTACCAGAAGCGCTCGCGGACCAAGACCAACCTGATGGTCTTCCTGCGTCCCTACATCGTCCGCGACGCCGCCGCCGGCCGCAGCATCACCCTCAACCGCTACGACTTCATCCGCCGCGCCCAGCAGCGCGTGCAGCCGCGCCACGACTGGAGCGTCGGCGACATGCAGGCTCCGGTGCTGCCGCCGGCGCAGCAGGGCATCCCGCAGGCCGCCTACGACTTGCGCCCGAGTCCGCGGCCGCTGCGCGCGGTACCGCTGGGCGAGGCGGCGCCGCTATGAGCCTGCTGCCCTACGCCTGGGCCAAGGCGCAGCGCGCCTTGCTGCGGCCGGGCGAGCATGGCGCGACCCTGCTGGTCAGCCCGCGCACGCCCGGCTGGGCGATCAGCGAGGTGCGCCAGCGGCATGCGCTGGCCAGCCTGGAGAGCGTCCGCGACGACGAACTCGACACCCTGCTGGCCAGCGCCTACTCCGATACCGGCAGCGCCGCGGCGGTGGTCGGCGCGGCGGAGAGCGAGGTCGACCTCGACCGCCTGATGGACGATATCCCCGAGGTCACTGACCTGCTCGACACCCAGGATGGCGCGCCAGTGATCCGCATGATCAACGCGCTGCTGACCCAGGCGGCGCGCGACGAGGCCAGCGACATCCACATCGAGCCCTTCGAGACCCATTCGGTGGTGCGCTACCGCGTCGACGGCGCCCTGCGCGACGTGGTCGCGCCGCGCAAGGCGCTGCACGCGGCGCTGGTGTCGCGGATCAAGATCATGGCGCAGCTGGATATCGCCGAGAAACGCCTGCCCCAGGATGGCCGCATCGCCTTGCGGGTAGCCGGGCGGCCGATCGACATTCGCGTCTCCACCGTGCCCACCGGCCACGGCGAACGGGTGGTGATGCGCCTGCTCGACAAGCAGGCCGGGCGCCTGAGGCTGGAGACCCTGGGCATGGCTCCCGGCGTGCTGGCGCCGCTGGACAACCTGATCCGCCAGCCGCACGGCATCGTGCTGGTCACCGGGCCCACCGGCAGCGGCAAGACCACCACCCTCTACGCCGCCCTGGCGCGGCTCGACGCCAGCACCAGCAACATCCTCACCGTCGAGGACCCGGTGGAGTACGATCTGCCGGGGATCAGCCAGATCCAGGTCAACGCGCGCATCGACATGACCTTCGCCGTAGCCCTGCGGGCGATCCTCCGGCAGGACCCGGACATCATCATGATCGGCGAGATCCGCGACCTGGAGACCGCGCAGATCGCCGTGCAGGCCTCGCTCACCGGGCACCTGGTGCTGGCCACGCTGCACACCAACGACGCGGTGTCGGCAGTGACGCGGCTGGTGGACATGGGCGTCGAGCCGTTCCTGCTCGCCTCGTCGATGCTTGGCGTACTCGCCCAGCGCCTGGTGCGGCGCCTGTGCACGCATTGCCGGGTCGAAGAGGACGGCGGCTGGCGCGCGGTCGGCTGCCCGGCCTGCAACCAGACCGGCTACAGCGGGCGCACCGGCATCCACGAGCTGTTCGTGATCGACGACGAGATCCGCCGCCTGGTCCACCAGGGTTGCGCCGAGCAGGATCTCCGCGAAGCCGCCCGCGCCGCCGGCATGCGCAGCATGCGCGAGGACGGCGAGCGCTGGATCGCCAGCGGCTCCACCACCCTGGAGGAAATCCTCCGCGTGACCCGGGACGCCTGATGCAGACCTTCCGCTACGAAGCCGCCGACGCCCAGGGCCGGATCGAGACCGGCACCCTGGAGGCGGACAGCCAGCGTGGCGCCCTCGGCCAACTGCGCGCCCGCGGCCTGACCCCGCTGGAGGTCCGCGAGCAGGCTGGCGGCGGGACCGGGCAAGGGGCGGGTGCGCTGTTCGCCCCGCGCCTGTCCGACGGCGACCTGGCCTGGGCCACCCGCCAGCTGGCCAGCCTGCTGGCCGCCAGCCTGCCGCTGGAGGCGGCGCTGAGCGCCACCCTCGACCAGGCCGAGCGCAAGCACATCGCCCAGACCCTGAGCGCCGTGCGCAGCGACGTGCGCGGCGGCATGCGCCTGGCCGACGCCCTTGCCGCACGGCCGCGGGACTTCCCGGAAATCTACCGGGCGCTGGTGGCGGCGGGCGAGGAGTCCGGCGACCTGGCCCAGGTGATGGAGCGCCTGGCCGACTACATCGAGGAACGCAACGCCCTGCGCGGCAAGATCCTCACCGCGTTCATCTACCCGGCGGTGGTCGGCGTGGTCTCCATCGGCATCGTCATCTTCCTCCTCGGCTACGTGGTGCCGCAGGTGGTCAGCGCCTTCTCCCAGGCGCGCCAGGATCTGCCGGCGCTGACCCGGGCGATGCTCCAGGCCAGCGACTTCGTGCGCGCCTGGGGCTGGCTCTGCGCCGGCGCCATCGGTGGCGCTTACTGGGGCTGGCGCTTGTACCTGCGCGACCCGCAGGCGCGGCTCGGCTGGCACCGGCGAGTGCTGCGCCTGCCTCTGCTCGGACGCTTCGTGCTCGGGGTGAATACCGCGCGCTTCGCCTCCACCCTGGCGATCCTCGGCAGCGCCGGCGTACCGCTGCTGCGCGCGCTCGATGCGGCGCGCCAGACGCTGGCCAACGACTGCCTCGCGCAGGCGGTGGAGGAGGCCACCGCGCAGGTTCGCGAAGGTGTCTCGCTGGCCTCGGCGCTGCGCACGCGGCAGGTATTCCCGCCGATCCTCACCCACCTGATCGCCAGCGGCGAGAAGACCGGCGCGCTGCCGCCGATGCTCGACCGCGCGGCGCAGACCCTGTCGCGCGACATCGAGCGCCGCGCCATGGGCATGACCGCGCTGCTCGAGCCGCTGATGATCGTGGTCATGGGCGGGGTGGTGCTGACCATCGTGATGGCGGTGCTGATGCCGATCATCGAGATGAACCAGCTGGTCCAGTAGTCCGTACCTGAATAAGCCCTTCCCGTGCTGGGCGGTTAACCGCTCGCGGCTATCCGCCGTGGGGATGGGGCGTCTCAGCGGTCTTCCGAAGAGGGGTATCGGCGGATAACGCCGCTGGCGTAATCCGCCCTACGGGAGGGGCTTGTGCAAGCTGGCCTTCCTCTCGCTGTCATCAACCCGTGTGGCCCCTCGCCAGGGCTCGGGTGCATGTTTCAGCGAGGTTGCCCCGAGGGCGCGCCATGGCCGTCGCGGGCCGGCCGCCGGGAGGCGCTCGCGGAACCTCGCAGGTCCCGCGAAAAGGCCCGGCGCAGAGCCTGCGAACACCCGAGGAAAGGCTGCGAAAACAATTCGATGCTCCCGAGATTTTTTCCCCGATCTGTCACCGGAACTTGCGAGTTTTATCCCCAGCGGCCCCTTCGACCGGCTAGGGATGCAAAGCCCGGCAAGCACGGCGCCGCCTCATGCAAGACGACTTCCTCAACGTACCAACACCACGATGAAAGGAGATTCTTCATGTTCAAGCGCTCTCTGATCGCTGCCTCGCTGAGCGTGGCCGCCCTCGTATCCGCCCAAGCCATGGCCGTCACCGGCGGTGGCGCTTCCCTGCCGGCCGAGCTGTACAAAGGCTCCGCCGACAGCATCCTGCCGGCCAACTTCAGCTATGCCGTGACCGGCAGCGGCACCGGCAAGAACGCTTTCCTGACCAACAACTCCTCGCTGTTCGGCACCACCGGTACCGTTCACTATGCCGGTAGCGACTCGGTCCTGAGCGGTAGCGAACTGACCACCTACAACAGCAACTACAACGGCACCTACGGTCCGCTGATCCAGATCCCGTCGGTAGCCACCTCGGTCACCGTGCCCTATCGCAAGGACGGCAACACCACGCTCAACCTGACCAGCGCCCAACTCTGCGACGCCTTCTCCGGCGCCAAGACCACCTGGGGTCAACTGCTGGGCACTACCGACAGCACGCCGATCCGCATCGTCTACCGCACCGGTAGCAGCGGCACCACCGAACTGTTCACCCGCCACCTGAACTCGATCTGCCCGACTCGCTTCGCCACCAACTCGACCTTTACCAACGCCCGTCTGCCGGCCGGCGGTACGTTGCCGAGCAACTGGGTTGGCGTCGCCGCCACTTCCACCGTGGTGTCGACCGTCAAGGCAACCAACGGCTCCCTCGGCTATGTCAGCCCGGATGCGGTGAACATCAACAGCAACGCCGAGGTTTCCCGTGTGAACGGCAACCTGCCGACCCAGGCTAACGTTTCCACTGCCCTGGGCAGCGTGGCTCCGCCGGCCAACGCCGCCGACCGTGCCGATCCCAGCAAGTGGGTTCCGGTGTTCGCCAATCCGAGCGCCGGCTACTCCATCGTCGGTTACACCAACTTCGTCTTCGGCCAGTGCTACAAGGACGCCAGCGTTTCCACCGACGTCCGCGCCTTCATCAACAAGCACTACGGTGGCACCACCACCAACGCCGCAGTTGCCGCCCATGGCTTCATCCCGCTGACTCCTGCCTGGAAGAGCGCCATCGTGAGCGCCTTCTACACCGGCACCAGCGAAAACCTGGCCATCGGCAACACCAACGTCTGCAACACCAAAGGCCGCCCGTAAGCGCTTCGCCTAGGCGAATCGATACGAGGACCGGCAGCCCTGTGGCTGCCGGTCTTTTTTCTTGTGGGGAACCCAGGAGGTTTTCATGCTCAAGCCAATGCTTGGCGTCGTTGCACTGACGCTCTTCGCCAGCCAGGTGGCCCTGGCCGTGACCGGTGGTGGCGCCACGCTGCCGGAAGCGCTCTACAAAGGCTCTCCCGACAGCATTCTGCCGGCTACTTTCAGCTATGAGGGGGTGGGGAGCAGTGCCGGCAAGCGGGCCTTCCTGACCAATGACCCGGTGCTGTTCGGCGCGACCGGCAGCGTGCACTACGCCGGAAGTGACTCGGTGCTGCGGAACGTCGAGCTGCTGGACTACCTCGTGCGCTTCAACGAAGAATACGGTCCGCTGATCCAGATTCCCTCGGTGGTCACTCCGGTGGTCGTTCCCTATCGGAAGGCTGGAACCACCGCGCTCAACTTGAGCAGCCTGCAATTGTGCGATGTCTTCTCCGGCGCCAGGACTACCTGGGGGCAACTGCTGGGCAGCGGCGACACCACGCCGATTCGCATCGTCTACCGTGTCGATGGCAGCGGCACCACCGAGTTGCTGGCGCGTCACCTGAACAGTATCTGTCCGACGCGATTCGCCACCGGTCCGCTGTTCGCCAATGCCCGTTTGCCGCTCAACGGCCCGCTGCCCGCCAACTGGACCGGGGTATCGAGCGATGCCGAGGTTCGCTCCGCGATCAATGCAGTGGACGGTTCGATCGGCTATGCCGGACCGGAGGGGCTTCCTCTTTCCGACAATGCGAAGATCGCGCGGGTGAACGGGCTTCTGCCGAGCGCGGCCAATGTCGTGGCGGCCGTGTCCACCGTCGTACCTCCGACTACCACTACCGCTCGCGCCAACCCTCTGGAATGGGTTCCGACATTTGCCAACCCCACCCGTGGCTATGCCATCGTCGGCTATACCAATTTCATCTTCAGCCAGTGCTATCGGGACGCCAACGCGGCCAGTCAGATCCGGGCATTCCTGACCAGGCACTATGGGTCGAGCGTGAACAACGCGGCGACCGTCGCCCATGGCTTCGTCCCCCTGGTTGCGATCTGGAAGAGCGCGGTCATGAACACCTTCGTCAGCGGCAACGGCGAAAACCTGAACATCAACAATCCAAACATCTGCACCAACCGCGGCCGTCCTTAGTTTCCCTGCCCGGCGGCGCTCCACAAAGGATCGCCGTCGATCTCCGCTCCATGAACTTTCCATGACAAGTCTTCGGCCCACCCTCCGCCAGGCCGTCTACCAGTAACGGGCGTCGTTGCGGGCGCCCGACCGACTTCATGCTCAAGGACCCCTTCGCCATGCCGTCCCGTTCGCCGTCGTCCGCCCGTTCCTCCCGCGCGCTTTACGCGCCGCGCCTGAAGCCGCTGGCCCAGGCCATCGCCCTGCTGCTGGTCGCAGGGGGCGCCCAGGCCGCCGGGCAGCCGTTCAGCGCCGCCTGGTTCGCTGCCAAGGGCGCGGCGCAGGGCGGCGCTGCCGGGGCGCCGCGACCGGGAGCGCAGTTGCCGGGGGCGCCGCCGCCGCTGGCGCAGCAGCAGCGGGTCAACCAGCAGTTGCAGCGTTCGATGGCCAACCTGAACAACACCGTCGCCGCCATTGCCGCCCAGCAGGCCGCCCAGGCCGCCGGACGCCAGGCGGCGCTGAACCTTCCGCAGGATGTTCCGGACGGACTCGGCGAGGGCGGCCTCAAGGTCGACGCCTCGCTGCCGTTCGAGCAGGCCTGGCAGAACGCCAAGGGACCGGTGCAGACCCAGGCCGGCGGCAAGACCACGGTGAGCATCGAGCAGACCGCCGACAAGGCGGTGCTCAACTGGGAGACCTTCAACGTCGGCCGCAACACCACCGTGGACTTCCAGCAGCACGCCGACTGGGCGCTGCTCAACCGGGTCAACGACCCCAGCGCGCGGCCCAGCCAGATCCAGGGGCAGATCAAGGCCGACGGCACGGTGATGCTGGTCAACCGCAACGGCGTGGTGTTTTCCGGCAGCAGCCAGGTGGACGTGCGCAACCTGACGGTGGCGGCGGCGAACATCTCGGACGAACAGTTCCGTCAGCGCGGCCTCTACTACGACAACGCCGGCAGCCGTCCGACCTTCACCGACGCGGCCGGCGCCGTGCGCGTGGAGCAGGGCGCACAGTTGCGTACGGCAGCGCCGTCCGGCTCGACCAGGGGCGGCGGCTACGTCCTGCTGCTCGGCAGCGAGGTGGACAACGCCGGCAGCATCGTCACGCCGAAGGGGCAGACGGTCCTGTCCGCCGGCGACAGCTTCGTCATCCGCCGTGGCCAGGGCACCGACGGCAACCTGACCTCCACCACCCGCGGCAACGAGGTGCTGCCGGGCTTCGCCGCCGACAGCAGTGCCGGCCGGGTACGCAACAGCGGCCTGGTGCAGGCCGCCACCGGCGATATCAGCCTCAGCGGCCGCGAGGTGGAGCAGGCCGGCGTATTGCTTTCCAGCAGTTCGGTGGACAGCCGCGGCACCCTGCACCTGAAGGCCAGCGAGCGGATCACCCTGGCCGAAGGCGCCACCAGCGCGATCCTGGTGGATAGCAGCGGCAGCGCCGCCCTCGACAGCCAGCGCGAGGCCTTGCTCAAGCCGTTGAACGGCTCCAGTGCCGCTGTCAGTCGGGGCGACGACGACCGCCGCGACCTGTCGCGGGTGGAGATCGACTCCGCCGGCAGCGTCGATTTCCGCGACGGCTCCATCACCCTCGCCAGCGGCGGCCAGGTGGCGGTCAACGCTGGCCAGCGCGCCCTGCTGCGCGACGGCGCGGTGATCGATGTCTCCGGCGCGCAAGGTGTGCAAGTGGCGATGGAGACCAACAGCATCAAGGTCAACGTGCGCGGCAACGAGCAGCGCGACGCCTCGGTCAACCGCGAGGGCGGCGGTCTGAACAGCCAGGACGTGTGGGTCGACGTGCGCGACCTGGTACGGGTGCCTGCCGGCACCAACGGCTATGCCAGCGACCGCTGGTACACCGCCGGCGGCCTGCTGGAGGTCGGTGGCTACCTGGGCACCCAGGGCCACTCGGCGGGCGAGTGGATGGCCCAGGGCGGCATCGTCAGTTTCACCGGCAACGACGTGGTGACCCAGGCCGGTTCGCAGATCAACCTGTCCGGCGGAACCCTCGATGTGCAGGGCGGCTACATCCGCCAGACCTGGCTGAAGGGCTCGGACGGACGCCTCTACGAACTCGGGTCGGCGCCGGGCGACCTGCTCTACGACGGCATCTACCGCGGCTACGAGGCACACAGCGAGCGCTGGGACCAGACCCGTTATTTCTACAATCCGCTGATCGCGCCGACCCAGCGCTACGAGAACGGCTACATCGTCGGCCGCGACGCCGGCAGTCTGGTGATCGGCAGCGCCAATGCGCGGCTCGACGGCCAGGTGGTCGGCGATACCTATCGCGGCGAGCGGCAGACCGAAGCGCCACAGGCCGGCCTGGACGGCTACAACCAGTCGCAGAATGCCGTGGCGCGCGGCGCACAGCTGGTCATCGGGCGCTACACCCCCTACTACGTGAAGAGCAGCGGCCTGCTGGAGTACGCTCTCGGCGCCGATGCCGGCAGCCTCAAGCAGGTGGTCATCGGTGCCGGCGAGGCGGCGGCCGAGGAGCCGACCCTGGACGCTCCGGTGGCCGCCGAGCGCCAGGGCCGCCTGAGCCTGGACAGCGAACTGCTCAACGGCTTCCAGCTGGGCGGCCTGAAGGTGGCGGCCGGCGAGAGCATCCGAGTCGACGGCGCGCTGACCCTGGCCAATGGCGGCGAGGCAATCCTGTTCGCCAACGACGTGGCGATCGACGCCGACATCACCGCCCATGGCGGCAGCCTGCAGGCCGGCAACGTGTTGGCGCAGATTTCCCCGAACGGGACGATCGATGGTTTCGTCGATTCCGGCCGCGAAGACGGCATCTTGCGCGTGGGCGACGGCGTACGGCTGGATGCCAGCGGCTTGTGGAGCAACCTGCTGCTGGCGCCGGAGGACAACGATACGTTGGCCTACCGCGACGGCGGACGGATTTCCCTGCGCAGCGGCGGCGACCTGAGCCTGGGACAGGGCAGTCTGCTCGACGTGTCGTCCGGGGCGGCGCTGCTGGCCGACGGCAAACGACTGGGCGGACGCGGCGGCGACATCGCCTTGCACGCCAGTGCCGGGCTGGCGCAGGCCAGCGATGGCCAATTGCAGTTGGGCGGCACATTGAATGGTCTCGGCACGAGTGGCGCCGGCACGCTGTCGCTGCAGAGCGGCAAGGTGCGGATCGGCGGCGACGACCTCGGGGATGGCAGCCTGCAACTGGCCGAAGATTTCTTCCAGCAGGGCTTCGCCAGCTACCGGGTGGTCGGTCGCTCCGGATTGACGGTAGCCGAGGATGCCCAGGTGCGGGTCGCGCGGCCGGTCTACCGTTTCGCCAGCGGGGCCGGCGAGGTCGCGGCTGGCGAGGCGCCGCGAGAGGCGCTGGAGGGCTGGACACCGCCGCTGTACCTGGAGGATGCCTTGGCCGGACGCTTGATCCAACGCGAAGGGGCGGACCTGTACCTGCAGGCAGGCGGCGACGGCAATATCCTCGGGCAGCTCGATCCCGCCAGCCAGACGCTGGAGCTGGGGCGCGGTTCGCTGGTCGAGGTCGATCCGGGGCGCGCCATCGTCCTGCGCGGTCCCGGACAGATCACCTTGGATGGCACTCTGAACGCTTGGGGCGGACGCATCGACGTGCGCCAGCAGCAGTTCGGCGCGCTCGACGTTACCCAGGACAATCAGCCCAAGGCCCAAGGCCAGCCCCATGCACGCTCCATCTGGATTGGAGAGCAGGCATTGCTGGATGTTGCCGGCCGCGCTGTCACTGCCGTGGATGGGCGCGGTCGCCGCTATGGAGAAGTACAGTCCGGCGGCAGCATCGTCATCGGCGGCGAGATCGATCCGGGCAAGGCGATCGCGACCTCGGCGGATGCGTTCGTCATCGTACGCCCCGGTGCACGACTGGAGGCCTCCGGCAGCCAGGCACAGCTGGATGTACCGGGACTGGGAAGGGTTTTGCTGACCGGCGACGGCGGGCGCATCGCTCTCAGTTCCTACAATGGGCTGTATCTTGACGGTTCGTTGCGCGCCGCAGCCGGCGGCTCGGGAGCGGCGGGCGGCAGCCTGGAGATCATTGCGGACGCTCCCCTGTACCAAGGTTTTACTGTCGTGGATGACCGGGTATTGGCCATGCGCGAGCTGATCCTGACGGCAGGGCATGCCGATTCGGGATTACCGACCTTGCTGCAACCGGGAATGGACGATTCGGCTCTGCGCTATGGCCAGAGCCGAGTTGGGACGCAGTCGCTGACGAGCGGCGGATTCGACCAACTTTCGTTGTTCAGCAACGGTCCGCTGTCGTTCGAGGGGAACATCGATCTTGCGATGGGGCGCAGCCTGAATCTGTACGCGGGGACGATAGCCGCCACAGGTGGCGGGCCGAGCGAGGTGAAGTTGCAGGCGCCCTATGTCCGCCTTTCCGGCATCGGGATGTATGGGCAGCAGGCCTCTGGCGAGTTTCGTCCGCGTCTCACGTACGGGCCGACCGCGACAGCGGAGCAGGTTCGCTTGCAGGTTTCTGCCGGGCGCCTGCTGGATATCGCCGGGCGCTTGTCATTCGGTAGCGACGGGGTGATCAATGGGGTCAACGCAGAGGCTGTCCGCTATCAGCGACCAGGTTTCGAGAAGGTAACGCTGCGCAGCGAGGGCGACCTGCGTTTCGCTGGCGACTATCCAGAGAATGGCGATCCGTCGGGGCGCTTGATAACCCACGGCGATCTGCAACTGACTGCGGCCCAACTCTATCCGGTGACGGGAGCGAGTTCGACCCTCTATGCCGGGTATGGACTGGATGAGAGGGGGCAGGCCGTCTTCGATGCCGAACGGCATTTGGCTATCGAACGTAGCGGCGAGTCCTTGCCGGACACTCCGCTGTCGGTATTCGGCAGTCTGGCGTTCATGGCATCGAATATCGAGCAGGGTGGCGTGGTGCGTGCGCCGCTGGGGCTCATCCAGTTCGGCAGCAATCTGGATCGTGCCCCGGGCACGGTAAGGTTGTTGCCGGGGAGCCTGACCTCGGTTAGCGGCGCTGAGCTGGTCATGCCCTATGGAGGCACGACCGATGGGATCAACTATCTGGTCAACCAGGTCCCCATTCAACTGACCGGTGCCGGGGGCGCTCTCGCTGCTGGGACACTGGTTGCGGGAGTCGGCCTTTATGCCAGCGAGGTCGATGTGCAACAGGGGGCGCGGCTGGACCTGTCCGGCGGCGGCGAACTCGCGGGGGCTGGATTCATCTCCGGCAGAGGGGGTTCGACCGATGCGCGTTTTCATCCCCTGGTGCAGCAGGACAATGATGGGTTCCGTCTGCCGGAGCTGTCCAGCAACCCGGTGTATGCCATCGTGCCTGGACACCAGGCCGTTAGTGCGCCATTGGGCGGCGAGGCGGGCGCCATCCAGCCGTTGGTCGGGCAACAGGTCACCATCGGGGATGGCGTTCCCGGCCTGGCCGCCGGTACCTACACCTTGCTGCCTTCGACCTATGCCCTGTTGCCGGGCGCTTTCCGCGTCGAGATCAACGGTCTGGCGGGGCAAGGCGCGCCCATGGCGACGCAGGGGTTGCGCAATGGCTCCTGGGCGACGTCCGGGCAGTTGTCGATTGCCGGCACGTCCATCCGCGACAGTCTGAGCCGTCAGGTCATCCTGTCTTCCGCCGATACGCTGCGCCGCTACTCGCAGTACAACGAAATGAGCTATGCGGATTTCATTCGCGCCGATGCCGCGCGCAAGAACATCCCCAGAGCGATGTTGCCAGTGGATGCCAGATCCCTCTACCTGGGATTGCGCGCGGATGAGGAGCTTCGGGAAAACGCCCTGAGCTTCGAGGGGAAGGTCGACTTCACGCCGGAAGAAAGCGGATATGGCGGCAGCCTCATCGTGGATGCCGAGGCGGGCATCGAGATTCTGCCTGAAGGTGGGCTGCCCGACTCCGATTTCGCTGGCGTGTCGTTGGTTGCGGACGATCTGAATGCAATAGGTGCCAGCCGTATCGCCATTGGCACGCTGCCCTACGTCGAATACGGCGAGCAAGGAAACTTCGTCCAGTTCGGCGGGAGCAACCGGCTCTTTCCCGTTGTGCTGCGAAAGGGCGCGCACCTTTCCGCACCGGAGGTGATCATTGGCAGGGATATCACCCTTGAAGGCGGGAGTGGCATCAGCACTCTGGGGAAAGGCAAGACTGCATACGATTCGTCCGATGGTTTCATCTATCAACCCGGCGGCCGTAACCTGCTGCTCTTGTCCAACGGATGGCTGAACCTGCTGGCACCCGCAGCGGATAGCTCGTTACCGGTTCGTCTCGGAGGTTGTGCGGAAGGGGCGGGCTGCGCCGACACCGAACTCTATTCGGAGGGCACTCTGGGTATCGCCACCAATGGTACGGTGACGTTTGGCGACAACGTTCGTTACGGGACACGCAATCTCAGCCTGGCGCTGAGTACGATCAATATCGGCTCCAGCCAGTCGCTGGCCGACGCGGCCGCTCGCGGCGTGTTGCCGAACGGCTTGGCGCTGGACCAGACGGTGCTCCAGCGCCTGCTGCGCGGCGAGCGCGGGGCGGGTATTCCGGCCCTGGAAAACCTGATTCTCAGCGCCCGCGACGCGGTCAACATGTACGGTAGCGTCAGCCTCGACACCTACGACCCGGCCACCGGCAAATCCAGCCTGGCCAACCTGGTGCTGGGCACCCCGGCCATCTACGGCCATGGCACCGGCGAGGATGTCGCCAGCATTCGCACCGCCAGCCTGGTCTGGAGCGGCTCCAGCCAGCCGGCTGCGGCACCGGTCACCGGCGGCGCCGGTAGCGGCAGCGGAACCCTGCGGGTGGACGCCGAGCGCATCACCCTGGGCTACGGCGCGAATACCCAGCCGGCCGGCGAGACCGACGAGGCGCGCCTGGCGCTGGGCTTCGCCGAGGTGCAACTGAACGCCAGCGAGCGGATCAGCGCCAACCACAAGGGCAGCTTGCGGGTCTACCAGCGCCTGGACGGCTACGTCGCCGGCGAAGGCCTGCGCTACAGCGGCGGCGACCTGCGCCTGAGCACGCCGTTGCTGACCGGCGAGGCCGGTTCGCTGAGTCGGATCAGCAGTGGCGGTAGCCTCAGCCTGGCGGCTCCGGCGGGCGCTGCCGCGGTGACCTTCGACAGCGGCACCGCCGGGCTTGGTGCCGAGTTGTCCCTCAGCGCCCGCGAGATCCGCCTGGATAGCGCGGTCTCGCTACCCAGCGGCAAGCTGAGCCTGAGCGCCGAAGACGACCTGGAGCTGGGCGATGGCGCGCGCATCGACCTGGCCGGACGCAAGGCCAGCTTCAACGATGTGGATAAATACAGTTGGGGTGGCGACCTGCTGCTGAGCAGTCGCGCCGGCGACATCCGCCAGGCCGCCGGTTCGCTGATCGACCTGTCGGCGCGCAACAACCGAGGCGGTACCCTGAGCGCCGTGGCGTTGGCCGAGGACGCCGGGGTGGTGGACCTGCAGGGCCGCATACTGGGTGGCGCCAGCGGCGACTACGATGCCGGCGGCACCCGCGTGCCGTTCCTCGGTGGCGAGCTGGAGATCCGCGCCCAGCGCCTGGGCGACGGCGGCAGCCTGAGCGAGCAGTTCACCGCCTTGAACCAGCGCCTGAACCAGGGCGAGGTCTTCGGCGCGCGGCGCTTCCAGCTCAAGCAAGGCGACCTGCAGATCGGCGACGGCCTGAAGGCGCATCGCATCGAGGTGTCCCTCGACAATGGCCAGCTCGGCGTGAGCGGAACGGTGGACGCCAGCGGCGCGCAGGTCGGCGAGATCCGCCTGGCCGGTGGCCGCGGCCTGAGCCTGGGCGGCAACGCGCTGCTGGATGCGCATGGGAGCCTGCTGCGGCGCGACAGCTACGGGCAGATCATCGACAGCCCGAACCGGGCGATGGTCGAGCTGAGTTCCGGCAGCGGCACCTTGGTCCTGGCCGGCGGCGCGCGCATCGACCTGCGCCATGGCACCGCGGCGCCAGCGGAACAGGTTGATGGCGTCGCCCGTGGCACGTTGGAGTTGAACGCGCCACGCCTGGGCGGGGTCAGCGCCGGTGACATCGCCATCGATGCCAGCGGGGCGCTGGACATCCGCGGCGCCGGCAGCATCGCCCTGAACGCGGTGCAGCGTTACGACGATGCGCCCTGGGGCAACGATCCGGCGGCCGGCGGGCGGCCCTACCAGGTGATCGACCAGGCTTACCTCGATGCGCGGCATGCCGAGAGCAGCGCGTTCATCGCCGCGGCGCTGGCCAACCGCGAGTTGCTCGACGGCAAGCTGGCCGGACTGACCAATGCCACCTACGCGGATGCTTTCCACCTGCGTCCAGGGGTGGAGATCGTCAGCGCAACGGCGGACGGCGACCTGGTGGTGCAGGGCGATCTCGATCTGTCCGGCTACCGCTACGCCAGCCTCAATCCGAACACGCCGCTGACCGAGGTCTACGGTTCCGGCGAGGTCGGCGCGCTGGTGCTGCGCGCCGGCGGTGACCTGAACCTCTACGGCAGTATCAACGACGGCTTCGCGCCGCCGCCGGACTCGCCGGACGACAAGGGCTGGATCCTCACCCCGGGGGTGCAGCCGTTCGGCGGCGACCTGGTGGTTCCCGGCCCGGGCGTGGTGCTCGGCGACGGTACCGCGTTCCTCGGCGGCCGCACCCTCAACTACGACCTGCCGATCAAGGGCACCACCCTGGCCGCCGGCACCCGTCTGGCCACCGAGGCAGTACTCGAACAGCCCTATACCCTGGCCGCCGGCAGCGTGCTGGTAGCGGACATCCACGATGCCGCCGGCAACCTGCTGTACGCCGCGGGCAGCCTGCTGCGCGACGGGGTGACGCTGGAGGTCGGCAGCCGGCTGGGTGCCGGTACCCTGCTGGCTGCACCGGCCAGCGTGCAGGCGATGACCTGGCCTGCGGGCGTGCCCTTGCCGAGCATCCTGCGCGAGGGGCCAAGCAGACCCAATGTCCTGCTGCTCAATGGAGAGCTGGCCTTGGCACGTGGTTCTCTGATCCCTTCGCAGACCGAAGTGGTACTGGCTGGCGATGCGCCTTTCATCGAATTGCGGCCCAGCGACGGTGTCCGCCAGGGACGCAACTGGGCATTGGCCGAGATGCTGCCGGCCGGTAGCCAGTCCTGGTCCATGCGCCTGGTCGCCGGTGCCGATCTCGCGGCTGCCGACAACCGTCTGGTGCGTCCGGACTCCTCGGCCAGCCTGAACCTGGCCGATACGCACTATCAGGCGAAGATCGAACAGAGCTCGGGAGGGCTGGTGTTCACCGATCAGGCTACCGACTGGGGGATGACCCCGGGAACTCCGGTCGACGAGAGCAATGAATGGATCTGCGGGCTGGGGCCGTATTGTGCCGAGCCTCCCCGCTGGACCTGGGCGCCCGGCAATTACCTGGGCATGCCTGCTGGTACGGCGATCGGCGAGGGCGATCTGTGGTGGTGCAGTGTCGATCCGTCCCTGTGTATCGAGAATCTCGGCAAAACCGTGGTCACACCGCAGAACCAGTTGTTCAGTGTGCTGCGCACCGGCACTGGCGATCTTGACCTGGCCAGTGCCGGTAACCTTACGCAATGGTCGCCGTACGGCGTCTATACCGCCGGAACGCAGGCCGCCGATGTCGCGACGGGATTCAATCAGCCTCGCGGTCTGTTCAATGGGTCGGTACTGGGCGCCGGTGGCGCGGATTACGAAGTGCTCTCAACCAGCCAGTACCAGGCCTGGTATCCGGAACATGGCGGCAACCTCGATATCGCCGTTGGCGGTGATGTGGTTGGTGATCAATGGGCCGAGAAACTGACAAGTAGCGATCCCATTCGCCCCTTGCCCCCCAGCGCTGCAGTCGGCAACTGGCTCTGGCGCCAGGGCAGCGCCGACAGGGAAGGAGTGCCGACGGCCTGGTGGGTCAATTTCGGCAGCTATGTGCGTGGCGCGGAGGGAGATGCTCCCTATCTGGTCGGCTTCACCGGTTTCGGCACTCTGGGAGGCGGCAATCTCAGCATGCGAACCGGAGGTGATGCCGGCAATATCGCGCCACGCGGAGATGGTTCGATACCTTCATCCGGTAACCTTAATCCGCGCAGCCAGGGACTGGTCTTGGCGGTTGCCGGCACTGGCCGGCTCACCTCCGACGGCGCGCTGCAACTTGGCGGCGGCGGTGACCTGAATGTGAGAATTGGCGGGGAGGTGAACCCGAGCCGGGAGGCGCGGGCTACCCAGACCTACTCGAGTTCGGGGTTTGACGGTCTTTACAGCGGCGGCACCATTCACGATCTGCAGGGGGCCCTCATCAATCTGCGCGGTTCCGCGAGCTTGTACAGTGGTGCGCTGGGAGGCATCGATCCTCGCTACGACACTCTACTGCGGGACCCCGCCGAAGTGCGCAGCAGGGATGCGTTCAGCCCGACGCTGGCTAGCTCCACGGGTGGCCTCACCCTGGTGGCCGGAGATACTGGCATGCGTCTGGAAACCCGTGGCGACCTGGTCCTGGGTGGGGTGACTGACCCCGGTAGGGTGGGGGTGCCGAATACCGTTGGCTTCACGGCTCCCGATGGCAGCGTCTACCAAGGGGGTGGGATCGGTTGGTTCAGTCTCTGGACTGCACACACCTCGATCGATCTGTTTGCGGCGGGCGGCAACCTGACGCCCAGCACCCAATTGGTCGAGGCAACCAACGCTATTCCCATGGCAGGCCGAAACCTGTCGCCTAGCGATGGGCGATTCATCTATCCATCGATAGTACGTGCGGCTGCCCCGGAAGGAAGTATCTATCTCGGTCCTTCCAGCGGTTACATGGGAGGCGTGAGCCTGAATGTCTCGACCACTCCCTACTCCTTGTTACTGGCACCGTCGCTCAACGGTGAACTGGAGTTGCTGGCTGGAGACTCCATTTATGCCGGTGGCTATTCGGTGCAACGCTCAGGTGCCGATCCTGCGAACCTGCCATCGATCTGGACGCCGGCATTTGCCGGCTACTCCGATGCCGCGCTGCTCAACCCGATAGCCGGCAACGGCAGTCCGGACGGGAATCCGGCCGTCATTGGCGGATTGCCTCTGTTCTACTTCGGCCCCGATAGCGCTGCGAGCCTGGCGCGCGATCTGCAACCGGCGCGTTTCTATGCGTTGACAGGAGATATCGTCGGGCTCAATAGCGGTGCGCAGATTCGTTTCGGCGAGCAGGCGGGGAACCGCGCCGGGCAAACCTGGTATGAAGGCGCCGGTCCCGTCTGGATGCGCGCCGGGCGCGACATCGTTGCCTCCGGAACCCCATTGGGACAGCGTATCAGCGCTCCCAGTCAGATCAGTACGGATGCCTCGTTCACCGGCAACCTCTTCGTCCACGACGACCCCAACGACCTCTCGCTGGTCCAGGCCGGCCGCGACATCCTCTACGGCAACTTCAACGTCGCCGGCCCCGGTACCCTGGAGATCAGCGCCGGGCGCAACATCCTCATGGAGGACCGCGCGGCGATCACCAGTCTCGGTGCGGTGGTGCCGGGCGACAGCCGGCCGGGTGCCGATATCGTGCTCCAGGCCGGCGCGGCGGGGGCCGACTATCAGGCCTTCCTCGAGCGCTACCTGGATCCGGCCAACCTGGCGCAGGCCGGCACCCCGCTGGCCGAGCAGCCGGGCAAGGTGGTCAGGACCTACGAAAGCGAGTTGGCCAAGTGGTTGAACGAGCGCTTCGGCTTCGCCGGCGACGCGGAACAGGCCCAGGCGTTCTTCGCCGGCCTGCCCGCCGAGCAGCAGCGGATCTTCGCCCGCCAGGTGTACTTCGCCGAACTCAGGGCCGGCGGCCGCGAGTACAACGAAGTCGGCGGGGTACGCCAGGGTAGCTACCTGCGCGGGCGCAACGCGATCGCCGCGCTGTTCCCCGAGCGCGATCCGGCGGGCAATCCGATCAGCTACGAAGGCGATATCGTCATGTATGGCGGTGCCGGCGTGCACACCGACTTCGGCGGCGACATCCAGTTGCTCAGCCCCGGCGGGCGCCAGGTGTTCGGTATCGAGGGCGAGGCGCCGCCGTCTACCGCAGGCATCGTCACCCAGGGCCAGGGCGATATCCAGGCCTACTCGCGGGACAGCATCCTGCTCGGCCAGAGCCGCATCATGACCACCTTCGGCGGCAGCATATTGGCCTGGTCGGCGGAAGGCGACATCAACGCCGGTCGCGGTTCCCAGACCACCGTGGTGTACACCCCGCCGCGGCGCATCTACGACGCCTGGGGCAACGTCAGCCTGTCGCCGCAGGTGCCCAGCACCGGCGCCGGTATCGCCACCCTCAACCCGATTCCCGAAGTGGCGCCGGGCGACATCGACCTGATCGCCCCGCTCGGCACCATCGATGCCGGCGAGGCGGGCATCCGGGTCTCCGGCAACGTCAACGTGGCGGCGCTGCAGGTGGTCAACGCGGCGAACATCCAGACCCAGGGCCAGTCCAGCGGCATTCCGCTGGTGGCTTCGGTGAATACCGGTGCGTTGACCTCCGCCAGCGCCGCGGCGAGTTCCGCGACCCAGGCGGCGGAGGACGTCAGTCGCCAGCAGCAGGCCGCCGCGCGGCAGCGCATGCCGTCGGTGATCACGGTGCAGGTGCTCGGGTTCGGCAACGAGCGCCTGGAGCCTTCGCGCGACGGCGCCAGTCGTTCGCCGGGCTACAACCCGGACAGCGCCGTGCAGGTGCTCGGCGCCGGAGCCCTCGGCGAACAGGCGCGCAGCCAATTGACCGATGAAGAGCGCGGCAACCTGATCCTGTAAGGCACCGCCGCGGAGGCACGATACCCGCCAGGCCCTCCCCACGGAGGGCCTTTTTTTCGGCGAACTTCCGAGGTGCTGGTCGATTCTCGGGTGAATGCCCGTTCGTCCCCGCCGGCGGCGCGCGAACGGCCGGTCGCATGAAGTTTTCATGACAAAAGTTCGGTGGTGCGGCGGGGTTGCCGTCAAACAGGTGTGAATGAGGAAAACGGAATTCAGTGGTGAAAGGCAGGGACGGGAACGAAAGGAATCGGCCATTTCCCGGTTGCGCTGACCGGTTGCTGGAAATGAGCGTGTCGTTCGAGCAAGACGCGTTCCGCTCTGAAACAAGAGAACAGTATCCGCTAACGGCCGTGGTCACACCGGTGAATACGGCGAAGGACGGTGAGTATTGATGGAAAGTTACTCGAAAGTCGGTATGCAGGAACTTGACCAGCGCCTATCGAAGATCGTCGAAGCCGCACGCAAGAAACCGGTATCGGTTTATCGATATGGGGCGCCATGGGTCTGGATAGTGTCCCAGGAAGATTGGCAGGGTGCGCTCAAGGAAGTGTCCAGCTATATACCGCCGGGACATTCCCTGGCGTTGCTGAAACCGCAAATAGAAAGTCTCCTTGGCGAAGAGGCGAAAGTCCTCTCGGCGCTCGCCCGCGAACATGGCATGCAGTTGGCCCCGGAGCCGCTGATCCATGCGCTGCTGCTGCAACTGCTGTACGCGATTCCCAGCGAGCAGCAGTTGTACGAGCAATTGAACTACAACCTGCTGTATCGCTGGTTCGTCGGCCTGGAAATGAAGCAGAAGATCTGGAGTTTTCCGGTTTTCGTCGGCGATATAACCGTCCTGCTGAACAGCGCGGAGGCGGTAAGGATAATAGGCAGGATTATCGGGGAAGTGATTTCCGGGGATCTCATGCAGATGCCGGAATTCTCCCTGAACTTCGCCTTGTTGCATACATGGCAAGCGCGCCATGGCGGAGCGCGACGGCTGAATATCTAGCGCGAAAGTGAAAATAGAGAAGAACGAAATTTCATAAGGGCGGGGCGCTGTTTTTAACAGGTTGTTCATGCGTCATCGCTAGTTTGTTGTCTTTCATAGAACTGTTCGATGAACGGACTTGTTGCATTAGAACAATAAGTCCCGATGGAACTTCGGGGGACCGTGTGAAGCGTTCGCTGTTCAATTGTGCGCACCCGTTTCGCCAGCGCTGGTCGATCGGTTGCCTGGCTGTCGCATTGTCGTGCGCTTCGCTGGCCGACGAGGCCCCTCCCGCCGCGGCGGGAGCCGAGCCCCAGCGTCTGGTGGACATCAACGAGTACGTGGTACGCGGCAACACCGTGCTGGACAACCGCGCCATCGAGGCGGCGGTGTATCCCTTCCTTGGACCGCAGCGCAGCCTGGGCGACATCGAGGGGGCGCGCGATGCGCTGCAGGCCGCCTACCAGGAGAAGGGCTACCAGTCGGTCTACGTCGAGCTGCCGGAGCAGCAGGTGAGCGGCGGGGTGGTCTACCTGCAGGTCACCGAGACCACTGTCGGTCGCGTTCGGGTGGTCGGCGCCAAGCACTATTCGCCGGTGGAGTTGCGCGAGGAAGTGCCGGCCCTGGAGGAGGGCAAGGTACCCGACTTCGCCCAGGTTCAGCGCGAGCTGGCGCAGGTCAACCGCACCCCCGGCCGCCAGGTGCTGCCGATGGTGCGCGAGGGCCAGCGGCCCGGCACCATGGACGTCGACCTGCAGGTGGAAGACAAGAATCCCTGGCACGCCAGCATCGGCCTGAACAACGACTACAGCGCCGACACCCGTCACTTGCGCTCGGTGGTTTCGCTGGGCTACGACAACCTCTGGCAACTCGGCCACGCCATCTCGCTGACCTATTTCACCGCGCCGCAGGACCAGGACAACGCCAAGGTCTGGTCCGGCTCCTACACCGCGCCGCTGAGCCAGCGCTGGAGCGTGCAGCTGTCCGGCTACCAGTCCGACAGCGACGTGGCCACGGTGGGCAGCATGAATGTGGTCGGCCAGGGCCATTCCTATGGCGTCGCGGCGATCTACAGCCTGCCGGTCACCGGCCTCTGGTCGCACTCGTTCTCCTTCGGCGTCGACTTCAAGGACTTCGAGGAACAGACCCGGATCGGCGGCAACAACGACAGGGTGCCGATCAAGTACGCCCCGCTGACCCTCAGCTACAACGGCTTCCGCTACACCGAACGTTCCCAGTTGGCCCTCGGCCTGAGCCTGGTGGCCGGTACCGGCAGTCTCCTCGGCTACGGCGACGACGACGAGGAATTCGACCGCAAGCGTTATCGCGCCAAGTCCGGCTTCGGTGTGCTCAAGGGCGATCTCAACCACACCCTGACCTTCGGCGGCGACTGGCAGGTGGCGACCAAGGCGGCCTTCCAGCTCGCCTCCGGGCCGCTGATCTCCAACGAACAGTTCGCTGCCGGCGGTGCCACCAGCGTGCGTGGCTACCTGGCGGCGGAGAACACCGCCGACGACGGCTACCTGCTCTCCCAGGAATGGCGTACGCCGTCCCTCGGACGCTTCCTCGGCAAGCGCGCCGGCAGCTATGTCAACGACTGGCGCTTCTACGTGTTCGCCGAGGGCGCGCAACTGCGCCTGCAGGATGCGCTGCCCGAGCAGGACGACGACTTCAGCCTGGCCAGCGTCGGCATCGGCACCCGCGCGCAACTCGCCGACTGGCTGTCCGGCAGCCTCGACTGGGCCTTCCCGCTGCTGGAAGGGACGAACACCGACAAACACGACTCGCGCCTGCATTTCAGCGTGCAGGCGAGCTTCTGACGCTGACCCCGGAGTAACCCCACATGTATCGCTTATTGCTGACATCGCTGATCTGCCTGGGCCTGCTGGCCCCGGCCAGCGCCAGTGCCTGGTGGCAGGACGACTGGCAGTACCGCAAGCAGGTCTCGGTCGATACCACCCCGCAAGGCGCGGCGATCAACGAGAGTCTCGGTCGCCTGCCGTTGCTGGTGCGCCTGCATACCGGCAACTTCACCTTCGACGGGGTCAACGAGAACGGCTCGGACATCCGCTTCGTCGCCGCCGACGACAAGACCGTGTTGCGCCACCAGGTCGAGAGCTTCGACCCGCTGATGGGCATGGCCCTGATCTGGGTCGACGTGCCGCGGGTGGAGGGTGGCCAGCGCCAGGACATCTGGATGTACTACGGCAACGCCAAGGCGCCGGAGAGCGGCAACGGCCAGTCGGTGTTCGACCCGGACTACACCCTGGTCTATCACTTCGACGGTGCGCCGGGCACTCCGCCGCGGGACTCCACCGCCTACGCCAACAATGCGCAGACCGCCGCCGGCAGTCCGGTGGAGGGCGTCATCGGTCGCTCCGCGCAACTGCTGGGCCAGCCGCTGCTGCTGCCGGCCAGCCCATCGCTGGCGGTGAGCGCCGGTGGCACCTTCAGCTTCAGCGGCTGGGTGCGTCCCGACCAACTGGCCGGCGAACAGGTCCTGCTGTCGCGCCGCGAAGGCGGCAACGCTCTGTTGGTCGGCCTGGCCCAGGGCGCGCCCTTCGTCGAGCTGAACGGTCAGCGCGCTGCCGCCAGCCAGGCCCTGGCGCAGGGGCAATGGCAGCACCTGGCGCTGGTCGCCGACGGTACCCGGCTGGCGCTGTATCTCGGCGGTCGCGAAGTCGCCAGCCTGGCGGCGGCGCTGCCGGCGTTCAGCGGTGCGATCGCCATCGGCGCGGAAGGCCAGGCCGCGCCTGCGGTCGCCACCGAAGCGGCAAGCGGGGAAGGTGAGGCGAGCGCCGCGGCGCCGACCCTGCAACCCTTCCAGGGCGCCATCGACGAGTTGCGCCTGTCGAAGATCGCCCGCCCGGCGGCGCTGCTCCTCGCCGACGCCACCGCCCAGGGCGCCGAGTCGCGCCTGGTGGCCTACGGGGTCGACGAGAAGCAGTCCGGCTTCGGCTTCGGCAAGCTCGGCTTCCTGCTCAACGCAGTGCCGCTGGATGCCTGGGTGATCATCGCGATCCTGGCGCTGATGATGGTCCAGTCGTGGGTCATCATGTACCGCAAGAACCAGAACGTCGGCCGTGTCAGTCGCGCCAACGGGCTGTTCCGCGAGCGCTTCGCCGAGGTCGGCACGCGCCTGGAACTGCTCGCCGACGACCGCGAGCTGGCCGCCCGCCTGCAACACTCCTCGCTGTGGCGCCTGTACCAGGTGGCGGTGAAGGAGATCCGCACCCGCCGCGAGCAGGGCGCCGACACCTCTTCCGTCTCCGCGGCCACCATCGAGGCGATCCGCGCCTCCATGGACGGCGTGCGCACCAAGGAGAACCAGCAGCTCGGCTCGCGCCTGTCGAGCCTGTCCAACGCCATCGCCGGCGGCCCCTACATCGGCCTGCTCGGCACCGTGCTGGGGATCATGGTGGTGTTCCTCGGCACCGCCATGGCCGGCGACGTCAACATCAATGCCATCGCCCCGGGCATGGCCGCCGCCCTGCTGGCCACGGCCATGGGCCTGTTCGTCGCGATCCCCGCGTTGTTCGGCTACAACCGCCTGGTCACGCGGAACAAGGAAGTCAGCGCGGACATGCGGGTGTTCGTCGACGAGTTCGTCACCCGCCTCGCCGAGGTGCATGGCGAAAGCCAGCTCAGCGAAGTGGCCCATCGTCGCAACGGCCAGCCGTTGCCGGCCTGAGGAGAACGCCATGGCTTCCGTGAACAGCAGCCACGACGATGACGACGACGGCGCCGTCGACAGCATCAACATCACCCCGCTGGTGGACGTGCTGATGGTGGTGCTGGTGATGTTCATCCTCACTGCCACCGCCCAGGTCGCCGGGATCCAGATCAACCTGCCGAAGGCCAGTGCCACCGTGGCGCTGTCGCAGCCCAAGACCAAGGCGATCTCGGTGAACGATGCCGGCCAGGTGTTCCTCGACGCCTACCCGGTGACCCTGCCCGAGCTGGAGGACCGCCTGCGTACGGAGAAGGCCCTCAACCCCGACTTCCCGGTAGTGGTCCGCGGCGACGCCACGGTGCAGTACCAGAAGGTCATCGAGGTCCTCGACCTGCTGCGCCGCCTGGAGCTGTCCCAGGTCGGCCTGGTCACCGGCAAACCGACCTGAGGCCCGGGATGAACATGTCCGCCGATCCCAAGCACACCCCCGAGCCGAAAAATGCCGCGCCGCTGTCCATCGACGGCCGCCCGGCGAACCCGACCCTGCGCTACCTCAAGTGGGGCCTCGGCGCGCTGCTGCTCGCCGGCCTCGCCTGGCTGGTCTGGGAGTGGGCCAACGACATGAGCGGCGTGCGCCGCGAGGCGCCCAAGGTGCCGGCGATCATCCCGCTGCCGCCACCGCCTCCGCCGCCGCCGGAAAAACCGCCGGAACCGGAGCAGCCGGTGGAAGAGGAAAAGATCGTCGAGCCGGAACCGCAACCCGAACTGGAGGAGGTCAAGCCGCAGGAGGAAGCGCCGCCGTCGCCGGCCGACGACCTGGCCGACCCGATGCAGATGGATGGCGACGCCCAGTCCGGCTCCGACGCTTTCAACATCGGCGCCGGCAAGGGCGGCGGGATGGCCGGTTCCGGCGGCGGTCGCGCCGGCAACGCCAGCTATAGCCAGTACCTGGCCTACGCCTTCCAGCGCCTGCTGCGGGACAACCCGGAGCTGCGCAACCTGGCGTTCCGCCTGCAGGCGGAGATCTGGCTGAGTTCCTCGGGGGATATCACCCGGGCCGAACTGACCCGCTCCAGCGGCGACCCCGAGACCGACCAGAAGGTGCTGGCCGCGCTGCGCGCCGCCGGCCGCCTGGAAGAACGCCCGCCGGCTTCGCTGACCCTGCCGGTGCGCATCGCCCTGCAGGGCAAGCGGCCGGGATGAGAAGACGCCAACCCAGAACGATTTCCGGCAGGCGACTGCCTTGAAGGACCTTAGGAGCCGTACACAGATGAACGCGAAAGTGAACCGACTGGCGCTGGGGATGGGCGTCATGCTCGCCGCGCTGGCCGGCCAGGCGCAGGCCCAGCCGCCGGCGCCCTCGGAGAACGCCACGATCAACCTGATCCGCCTGTTGGTACAGCAGGGCGTGTTGAAGAAGGAACAGGCCGATGCGCTGGTCAGGCAGGCCGAGGCCGAGGCGTTGCAGGCCCAGCAGGCGCGCCAGGCCGTGGCGCCCGCGGCGGCCGTCGCCGCGGTCCCCGGGGAGGTCCGCGTACCCTATATCCCGCAGGTGGTGCGCGACCAGATCCGCGACGAAGTGAAGGCCGAGGTAATGACCCAGGCCAAGGCGGAGAACTGGGCGCAGCCCAACGCCTTCCCGGACTGGGCCTCGCGCATCAGTTTCGACGGCGACGTGCGCCTGCGCTACGAGTCGCGCTCCTTCGGCAACGGCAACAGCAACCAGATCACCGACTTCGCCGAACTCAACGACGACGGTCCCTATGACGTCAACCCGAATACCAGCTCGGGCCTGCCGCCGCTGCTCAATACCCGCGAGGACCGCGACAGCCTGCTGCGCCTGCGCGCGCGCTTCGGCCTCAAGGCGGCGCTGTCGGAAAGCTGGAGCGCCGGCATCCGCATCGGCACCGGTTCGGACAACAACCCGGTGTCGACCACCCAGACCCTCGGCGGCGGCTTCGGCAAGAAGGACCTCTGGCTCGACCAGGGCTACCTGACCTGGAAGCCCAGCGAGCGCCTGAGCCTGACCGGCGGGCGGATCGCCAATCCGTTCCTGTCCACCGACCTGTTGTATTCCAACGACCTCAACTTCGACGGCGTGGCGGCGATCTTCAACCAGCCGCTGAGCCGCGATGTCTCGCTGTTCGGCACGGTCGGCGCGTTCCCCGTGGAGTACAGCTCGGACACCGCCTCGTCGAACGGTTTCGACAAGGAAGACAGCGACAACAAGTGGATGTACGGCGCGCAATTGGGCGCCACCTGGAAGATCAACCCGCAGCACAGCCTTACCGGCGCGCTGGCCTACTACCGCTTCGACGATATCGAAGGGCGGCGTTCCAGCCCCTGCCGGCCCTGGGCGGGAGATCCGGAGTGCGACACCGACGGCAGCCGACCGACCTTCATGCAGAAGGGCAACACGGTGTTCCTCCTGCGCGACATCGTGCCCAACCCGGCCGACCCGGCGAACACGCCGAACCCGCAGTACGTCGGCCTGGCCTCGGAGTTCAACCTGCTCGACCTGAACCTCGGCTGGGATGCCGAGCTGCCCAACGACTTCAAGCTGCGGGTGGCCGGCAACTACGTGCACAACCTGGGCTACGACGAGGGCGACATGCGCAAGCGCGCCGGCGGTGTGGCGCAGATCGCCAACAACCTCGGCTCCGATGGCGACATCAAGAGCGGGGCGAACGCCTGGATGCTCCAGTTCACCCTGGGCAACGCCCTGGACATGCGCGACGCCGGCGACTGGCAGGTCTTCGCCGCCTACAAGTACATCCAGCCGGATGCCCTGCCGGACGGTTTCAACGATTCCACCTTCCACCTTGGCGGGACCAACGCCAAGGGCTACATCCTCGGCGCCAGCTATGGCTTCGACAAGCGCGTCTACGGTACCGCGCGCTGGCTCAGCTCCGACGAGGTCTACGGCGCACCGTTCTCCATCGACGTCCTGCAACTCGAGGTCAACACGCGCTTCTGAGCGCTCCTCGAGGCAGACCATGAAGAGGCAGACCATGAACACGCGACCTTTCTCATTACCGATCTGGGCCCAGGCGCTGCTCGCCGGGGCCGCCTTCGCCGCCTACGCCAGCCAGGCGGCCTACGCCGACAGCCTGGAGGAACGCCTGCGCACCCAGTTGCGCAGCACCACCCAGCAACTCCAGGCGCTGCAGACCGAACAGGCCCAGGCCACCGCGGCGAAAGCCGCGCTGGAAAGCCAGCGCGATGCGGCGCTGGCCCAGGTCAAGCAACTGAGCGCCGAGCTGGCCCGGGCCAAGGGCCAGGCCGAGCAGCTCTCGGCCCAGCAACAGGGCTTGCACGACCGGGCGCGGCAGATGGTCGAGGCGAGCAACGAGCAACTGGGCAAGTACAAGCAGGCCTACGACGAGTTGCTGGTCATGGCGCGAGCCAAGGAGGCCGAGCGGCAGAAGCTCGACCTGGCGTTCCGCGAGCACGACCAGCAGTTGCAGCAGTGCACCGCGAAGAATCGGGAGATGTATGGCGTGGCCAAGGAGATCCTCGGCGCCTACGAGAACGTCAGCGTCGCCGAGGTGATGAAGATCCGCCAACCGTTCGCCAGCGGTGCGCGGGTGAAATTCGAAGAGATGGCGCAGAAGCTCGGCGACGACCTCTACAAGACCCAGGTCGAGAACCGCCAGGCGGCGCTCGCCCAGTGAAATCCGATAGCAAACCAGGAACCCGGACATGAACGACATCACCCTGATCGAACACCTTTCCGTCGACAGCCTGACCGAGGCCTTGCAGGAGGCCGGCTATCGGGTCAACCGCAGCGAGCAGAACGGCGTCGTGCAACTGCTCAGCGCCAGCCAGGGAATCGGCTACGCGGTGCGCTTCGGCAATCCGGCGGCGACGCCGGCGAGCTACCTCGACTTCACCTTCAGCTGCGCCCTGCGCGTGCAGGGCGAATTGCCCGCCGGGCTGACCGAGCGCTGGAATCTCAGCCGGCGCTTCGGCCGCCTGTCGCAGCAGGGCGAGTTCCTGGTGATGGAAATGGACGTGATCGTCGCCGGCGGCGTCAGCCCGGCCAACCTGCGTAGCCATATCGAACTGTGGGATCGCCTGCTGCAGGAGTTCATCGCCTATCTGCGCGACTACAGCCGCCTGGCCGCGGAGCAGCAGGGCATGGCGCAGGATGCCGGTCAACCCGTCGATGGCGAGGCCTGAGCCGATGCGGCCGGCATTTCGTTGCGGCATCCTGGCGTTCGCGCTTGCCGTTCTCGCCGGCTGTGGCCAGCGCGAGGACGGCGGCGCGGGCCAGGCCCAGGCCGCGCTTGCCAAGCCATCTGCCAGCGCCGCCGCGGAGCCCGCGGTGGCCCGCCTCGGCGCCTTGCAGGTGGCGCCGGACGAACTGAAGGCGCTGCTGGCCGAGGTGCCGGCGGAAACCCGCGTGCAGTTGAGCGAGAACCGCGACGCGCTGGAGCGCTGGATGCGTGCGCGACTGGCCGAGAAGGCGCTCTACGAGCAGGCCAGCGCCCAGGACTGGCAACAGCGTCCGCAGGTGAAGACGCTGATCGATGCGGCGGCGCGGCAGATCGTCCTGCGTACCTACCTGGAGTCGGTGAGCACGGTGCCCGAGGACTACCCCAGCGATGCCGAACTGCAGGCCGCCTACCAGGCGAACAAGGCGCAACTGGCTGTACCGGCGCTGTACCGGGTCAGCCAGATCTTCATCGCCGCCTCTGCGGCCGGCGGGCTTGCCGAAGCGCGCAAGCGCGCCCAGGAACTCTACCGGCAGGCCGCGGACGGCGACTTTGCCGAACTGGCGCGCAAGCATTCCGACGACCCGCAGACCGCCCGCAACGGCGGCGACATCGGTGGGTTGCTGGCGCAGGCGCAACTGCTGCCGGCGATCCGTCCGGCGCTGGAACGGCTGAAGGTCGGCGCGGTGTCCGAGCCGATCCAGGGCGCCAACGGTTTCCACCTGGTCAAGCTGACCGAGCGTCGCGACGCCCGCCTCGCCACCCTCGACGAGGTCCGTGGTCGCCTGCGCGAAAGCCTGCGCGCGCAACGCCAGGAGCAGATCGCCAAGGCCTACCTGGATGGCCTGGTGAACAACGCTACCCTGAGCATCGACGGCGCGTTGCTCGGCAAGACCCTGGCGGAACTGCACTGATGGACGGCATCCCGGAGGCCAGGCGTGGGCCGCGGGCGAGCCGCTGGCGGCACCTGCGCAGTTGGCTGTTCGGCGAGCCCGAGCGGTTCCGCGACGAACGCCAGCGGCTCTGGGGCGCCTATGCCGCATGGCTCGGCGAGCAGGTCCAGCAGCGCCTGGGCGAAGACGCCGAAACCGCGCCGCGGCTGCTGGCCTTCCTGGAGTCGCGGCGTGCGGCGGGGCAGTTGCCGAATACCGACATCGACCTGCGGGTCTGGCTCGACGAACGCGGCTGGATCGTCCGTCTCGCCTGCCTGCGCAGCGACGCCGAGCCGATCGAGAATGAACTGCGGCGCGCGCTGATGGACCGTTCGTTGCGCCTGCCGCCGCCGGAACACATGCCGCAGCCGATCGAACTGCGGATTCGCCTCATGCCTGGACGCTAGCGAGGAAGCATGGCCCTATCGGAGTCCGCCGGGCAGCGCCCGGCACTGCTCAGGCCCGCGCAGGGACGCGACGACCGTGCCTATTGGCACGAGCTGTTCGGTTCTCTGGAGGTGGTGCATTTCTTCCTGGTCACCGCCCGTTGCGGCTGTTTCATGCAGGCTGCGCGCAGCCTGGACGTCAAGCCGACGCTGCTGCGCAAGACCCTGGCCCGGCTCGAGGAGCGCCTCGGCCTGCATCTGTTCGTGCATGAGGGCAACGCCCTCTCGCTGACCCGCGAGGGCCGCATCGTCCAGGCCGCCGGGCAGCGCCTGGTCGAGGACAGCCAGAGCCACGCCGATCTTCACCGGCAACAGCCGCTGGTGCGCCTGGCGGTGGCCGAAAGCGTCCTGCACGATGTGCTCAGTCGCGAGCTGTGGGGCTACCTGCGCAAGAACGCCAACCTGCGCGTAGCCCTCGCCGAGTTGCGCGAGGGTTGGCCGGAAAGCGCAGGGCCGGCGGAGATCGCCATCTGGATCGCCGATCCGGGGCAGCCGCATCCGCCGATGGAAGGCCACTTCGCCGCACCGGCGCGCATCGCCGAGCTGGAGTACCAGCCGCACATCGGCAAGCGCTATTCGCGCGAGCGCACGCGGCCGGCCAGCGAGGACGAGCTGGACGACTACCTGCTGGCGCAGCTCCACGGCCAGGCCACCAGCGCCGCCCTGGCGCCCTGGAACCGGCGGGTGGCGGCTCGCCAGTCGGGAGTGATCGAGGTACAGAGCCACGACCTGCTGCTACAGGCGATCCTCTGGGGCGCCTGCATCGGCCTGCTGCCGCATTACGCCGGACGCCTGGAGCGCAACCTGGCGGCGTTGCCGCAGGTCTTCGACGAGCCGATGCGGCGGGAAGTCTGGATGAGCGTGCAGCCGGAAGCGGAGAACCGCGTGGAGGTGCGTGCCTTGCTCGATCTGATCGAGCACGCCTTCGACGACCGGCGCGACTGGTTCGGACGCTGACCTTGCGGGCTTGACGGCGGTCGCCATAGCCGACACCGTTTCGCCACGGAACGGTTGACGGAAGGTACGCGATGACGGAGCGGCATTGGCAGGGCGAGGTCTGGCTGGCGCGGGACCACGCGCTGTTCGCCGGGGTCAACGGCGATACCCGCGAGCACGCTCACTATGCCCACCAGTTGCTGCTGGCGGAGACGCCGCTGCGGGTGCGCGTCGCTGGCCAGGTACTGGAGGCCCGGCGCTTGCTGGTGCCCTCGCTGCAAGCCCATCGCGTCGACGCGTCGCAGCCGTTGCTGGCGCTGTACGCCGAGCCGCTGGCGTTCGACAGCGACGACCTGCGTCAGCTTCTCGAGGACGCTCCCGGCGAGCCCGAGGCGTTGCTGGGGCGGCTTGCGCGGCTGCCTCGTCGACGGCTCGACCGCCGCGTCGAAAAGGCCCTGGCGGCGCTCGACGAGCAACTCGCGGCGCGGGTCGAGGCGGAAAGACTGGCGCGCAGCGCCAGTCTTTCGCTGAGCCAACTAGAGCGGCTGTTCGCCGTCCAGGTCGGCCTGTCGGTACGCCGCCTGGTGCTCTGGCGCCGCCTGTACCTGGCCTTCGCCCTGGCTTTGCAGGGGCGCAGCCTGACCGAGGCGGCCCATCACGCCGGCTTCGCCGACGCCGCGCACCTGTCGCGCAGCGTACGCAGCCTGCTCGGTATCCGCGCCGGCCTGTCGCTGCCGCACCTACGCCTGGCCGGCTGAACGCCCCAATCCTTCCGGCGGCTGTGGGACGTGCCTGCTGCGTGGCAGGTCGCGGAATGGCGCGAGCAACTGGCCGGCATAGTCGCGGGGATAGTCAGGCTGGTCGCCGATGCCCATGTCGGTGCTGTCCAGGCGGTAGTCGGGACGATGGAGGGCGGTGCCGAGCAGGCGGTCCCAGACGCTGAAGAACAGCGCGAAGTTGACGTCGCCGGCGCGCCCGTAGCGGATGTGGTGCAGGCGATGCAGCGGTGCCCAGGCGAACACATGGCGTAACCCGCCGATGCACATGTCGACGTTGCTGTGTTGCAGCAGCAACTGGATGCCGATGGCGAAGGCGAGCAGCGCGGCGACCGTCTGCGGCACGCCGAGCAGCAACAGCGGCAGGGTGCCGCCGAGCGCTTCCAGGCCCAGGTGCAGGGGATGTTTCATCAGACCGTTGAAACCGTACAGGCGCTGCACGCTATGGTGCACCGCGTGCAGCCGCCAAAGCAGCGCCGAACGGTGGCTGGTGTAGTGCATCAGGGTGATGCCGAGATCGGCCAGGACGATCGCCAGCAGCAGTTGCAGCCACAGCGGCCAGGCCTGCGGCCATACCGGCCAGAAGCCCAGGACTCCGGCCAGCAGTGGCAGGGCGAGGATGCCAAGTGCGTTCAGGCTTTCGTTGACCGACGCGTGCAGGACATCGCGCAGGCGGTCGGCGTGCGGCCGGTTCCAGCGTGGCTGGTAGGGCAGTCGTCGTTCGGCGAGAAAGGACAGGCCGAGCGCCCCGAGGAACAGGGCGACCAGCCAGGCGTGGGAAGCCTGGCGATAGCCGACCTGCCAGGTCGCCAGGCCGATGAAGCCGGACCAGAAGAGGGGCGCGTAGGCGTAGCGCAGGAAGAACTGCATGGTGGGACCTCCGGATGAATGAGGTCCCCAGCGTCGCTCGCGACAGGCCGGCGGCGCTTGAACGAACCGCGCAAGTTCTCAGTCGCGCAGCACCAGCGGCGCGCCTCCCATGTCCCCGCGACCCGGCCAGGTCTCGCGGGCCAGCCAGGCCCCACCCAGGCAGACCAGGTTGGCCAGCAGCAGGTAGCCCAGCGGCGACAGCGGATTGCCGGTGACGCCGATCAGCCAGGTCACCACGATCTGCGCGGTGCCGCCGAACGCGGCGACGCCGGTCGCATAGACCAGGGAAAAACCGGTGGAGCGCAGCGCCCGCGGGAAGCTTTCTACCAGCAGCACGATCAGCGCCGCGCCGCTCATGCCATGCAGGGCCGAGAGCAGGGCGAGGACGGCGAGGAAGACTGCCGGCTCGGGGTGACGGGTCATTGCCTGCAGTGCCGGGAACAGCACCGCGAGCAGCGCCAGGCGCGGCAGGATCAGCACGGCGCGGCGCCCGTAGCGGTCGCAGAGCACGCCGCCGAGCAACGCCGAGAGCGCCAGTGCGGCGCCGGCGACCAGCGTCGAGAGCATCGCGATGCCCGCCGGCAGGTGTAGCTCGGTAAGGGCGAAGGTGGTCATGTAGTTGAGGAAGTACTGGGTGATGGTGCTTCCGGAGAGGATCAGCAGGCCGAGCAGCAGGGCCCGCCGATGATTGCCGAACAACTCGCCGAGCAGGCTCCGGGTGCTGGCCTGGCGGCCGCGTCCGGAAAAGGTCTCGGCCAGGTTGAGGCGGATGTACAGGCCGATCGGCAGGACCAGCAGGCCGGCCGCGAAGGGAATCCGCCAGCCCCATTCCTGCAGTTGGCGCTCGTCGAGCCAGAGGGTGAGCAGGTAGCCCATCAGCCCGGCGGCGACCGCCGCGATGCCTTGCGCCACGACCTGCCAGCAGGCGTAGGTGCCGCGCTTGTGCGGCGGTGCCGCCTCGAGGATGTAGGTGGTCGCCGGCCCGGCCTCGCCGCCCCAGGCCAGGCCTTGCAGCAGGCGGGTCAACACCAGCAGCAGCGGCGCGGCCGGGCCGATGCTGTCGTAGCCGGGGAGCACCGCGATGCCGCCGGTGCCCAGCGCCATCAGGAACAGGGTAAGGAGCATCGCCGGCTTGCGCCCGGCGCGGTCGGCGTAGGCGCCGATAAGGATCGCGCCGAGGGGGCGGATGACGAAGCCGACGCCGAACGCGGTGACCGACAGGAGCAGGCTGACGAAGGCGCTGTCGGAGGGGAAGAAAGTCCGTCCGATCATCACCGCGAAGGTGGCATAGACCCCGAAGTCGAAGAATTCCACGGCGTTGCCGAGGACCACGGCAAAGACGCTGCGGCGGCTGGCCGGATCGGCGGCCGCCGGGGGACGGGTGGGGGAGCGCATGGCGAAGGCCCTCTCGGAGTGACGACTGAAACACTCAGGCCTGGAGCCGAGCGACGAGCGGCTGCCGGCTTCAGTCAGCCGGCGGCCGTGGCCAGCCGTGGATCGGACCGCGCCAGCCTTCGTAGGTCTTGCCGATGCGCAACAGCCAGGTATCGGCGAAGCGCGGCGCGACCAGTTGCAGGCCGATCGGCATGCCGGCGGCCGTGAAGCCGCAGTTTATCGAGAGCGCGGGCTGTTCGCCCATATTCCACGGCACGGTGAAGACGATGTGCTCGAACGGCCGCTGCGGATCGTTCAGCGACGAGGCCCAGTCGGCGGGGAAGGCCTCGACCTGGTTGGTCGGCGTCAGCAGCAGGTCGATCTCGCCGAACAGCCGGGCGGCGCGCCGGCGCATCTCGAAGGTCTGGTTGAAACCGCGCACCGCATCGACCCCGCTGACCCGTGCGCCGCCCTCGGCCCAGGCGTGGACATAGGGCAGCACCCTGGCCCGCCGCGTCTCGTCGAGGAGCAGCAGTTCGCTCCACAGGCGGGCGCGCCAGAAGTCGTTCAGGCCGTCGAGCAGGCTCCGGTCCATCAGCGGTTCGACGATCCTGAGCTGGGCGCCGTGCTCCTCGAACAGCCGCGCCGCGACCTCGATCGCGGCGCGGATTTCCGCGTCGGGCTGCAGGCCGCAGCCGGGGTCGAGTTGCAGGCCGACCCTCAGGCCGCGCACCGACAGCGGCTCGGCGCTCCAGTCCAGCACTTCCGGCGGCAGGCTGGTGGCGTCGCGGGCGTCGGGCTGCGCGAGGTAGCGCATCAGCAGCAGGCAGTCGTCCATGCAGCGGGTCATCGGACCGGCGCAGCGACCGGTGTAGTAAGGGTCGATGGGGATCCGCCCGAGGCTTGGCTTGAAGCCCACCAGGCCGCACCAGCCCGCCGGCAGTCGCACCGAGCCGCCGATGTCGGTGCCCAGGTGCAGCGGTCCGTAGCCGGCGGCGGCCGCCGCTGCCGCGCCCGAACTGGAGCCGCCGGTATTGTTGGCCAGGTTCCAGGGATTGCGGGTGACTCCGTGGAAGCTGGAGAGGCCGGATGAAAGCATGCCGAAGTCTGGAACCGTAGTCTTGGCCAGGACGATCGCGCCGGCTTCGCGCAGCCGAGCGGCCGGCGGCGCGTCGCAGGGCGCGGGTTGCAGGGCGGTGGCGGCGCTGCCCAATGGGATAGGTTCGCCAGCGGTGGCGATCAGCTCCTTGATGGTTACCGGCAGCCCGTCCAGCGGGCCTTTGGGCTGTCCCTTGCGCCAGCGCTCGGTGGCCGCCGCGGCCTGTTCGCGAACCCGTTGCGGGTCGAAGCGATACAGCGCGTTGAGATGCGGTTCCCAGCGCTGGATGTGGGCCAGCAGATGCTCGTAGTACTCGCCAGGCGAGAGTTCCCGGCGGGCGAACAGTGCCAGCAGGCGGGTTCCCGGGAGGTCGTGCAGCGCGGTCATTCAAGCTCCCTCGAAGAACGGCCGCGGGCGTCAAGCGGCCGGCCTACCCGTTGTCGGGCGGCAATTCGAAACCAAGGTGTATCCGGGAGGTATAGCCCATGCACGACGAATCTTCGCGGTGATGGACTCAGCTCTCGTGATGGAGAAGGAAGCGCTTCAACCGGCGGAAGGTGGTGCGGTTCCACTGCCGCAGCGGCAGCGAGCGGAGCAGTTGCCAGGCATGCCGCTTGTCCGCGACCACGGCGTATTTCAGGGCTTTGTTGACCAGCTCCGTCCGGCCGCGCTCGTAGGCGGGATGCGACTGGTAGGGCGCGATGGTGCGCAGGTCGGCATCGAGCAGCACCTTGTAGCGCCGCGACAGGTTGTCGGGGTGGCGCCGGTAGCGGGTGACCAGCACCGGCAGCTTGTGGATCTGGTAGCCCTGGCTGGCGATGCGCAGGGTCATCTGGAAGTCCTGCACCTTGATCTCGGGATCGTAGAAGCCGGCGGCGCGCAGGGCCTCCATGCGGTACAGGGACACCGGGGCGCCGCAGACATAGGCGTTGCCGAGCAGGTAGTCGAAGTCCAGCTGGCGGATGCGGTTGCCGTTCTGCCGCTTGGTTTCCTGGCCTTCGCTGTCGATGTAGATCACCAGGGCGCCGACGCAGCCGACCTCCGGGTGCTGGTCGAGGTACGTGGCGCGCACGCTCAACGAGTGCGGCAGCATGATGTCGTCCAGGTCCGGCGTGGCTACGTAGTCGCCGCGAGCGTGTTGCAGACCGAAGTTCAGCGCTGCGCTGACGCCCTGGTTCTGCTGGCGGTAGAGCTGGAAACCGTGGACTTTCTGCAACTGCTCCAGCATGGCGTAGCTGTTGTCGGTGGAGCCGTCGTCGACGATGATCACTTCGAAATTCGGGTAGTCCTGCTCGTAGATGCTGCGCAGGGCTTCTTCCAGGTACTTTTCCGCGTTGAAGCAGGGTGCTACGACGGATACCAGCGGGGTGTCCGTCGTGCCTGAGTGCTTGCTGGAAGTGGCTTCTTCAATCATGTGTCGTTCTTGTCACTCGTCTTGCCCGGTAGCCGTTCCAGGGGGCCGTCGGTCATGAAGTCCTGCGATCGGTGCGCGGCACGGGCTGGCGGAAATACAGCGTTTCGCTCCGCCGGTACGGTCGCTGGAGTAGCTCTGGCACGCATGCCTGGATGGCCAGGCATCGCGACAGTACACCGTTGGAAGCATAGAGGGTAGGCCATCGGGCCCGAGAAAAATCCTCGACCTCCTTCGTCCAACCGTCAGGCCGTGGCCTGGCGCTGTTTCCAGTGCCGGTACAAGGCGGGGATGTCCCCGGCGCACAGCAGCGGCATGGCTGCCTCGATATCGGCCAGTGGCCAGTCCCACCAGGCGATTTCCAGCAGGTTCTGGATATCGCCATCGGAAAAGCGCTTACGAATGGTCCGGGCCGGGTTACCGCCGACGATGGCATAGGGCTCGACATCGCCGGTCACCAGCGCGCGGCTGCCGATGATGGCTCCGTGGCCGACCCGTACGCCGGGCATGAACATCGCCTCGGTACCGATCCAGACGTCATGGCCGATCAGCGTGTCGCCGGCTGGCTGGTAGCCGTTCACGGCGTCGGCGAAGGCCGGCTCTTCGTGCATGAAGTGGAAGGGGAAGGTCGATGCCCATTCGGCGCGGTGTCCCTGGTTGCCGGCCATGATGAAGGCGGCGCCACTGCCGATCGAACAGAAACTGCCGATGACCAGCTTGTCCACGTCGTCGCGGTCCGGCATCAGGTAGCGGGCGCAGTCGTCGAAGGAATGCCCGTGATAGTAGCCGGAGTAGTAGCTGTAGCGCCCCACCCGAATGTTTGGGTTGCTGACCTGTTCCGAGAGCAGCTTGCCCCTGAAGGGGCTCTCGAAATAGTTGCCCATGACCGTCGTCCCTGTCCGTCGAAACCGCCAAGGGTAGCGCCTGGCGGGATAGCGGGCCAGCCTGGCGTGACGGCTGGCAGGCGCATCGGCGTTCAGCAGGCCGGACTGCTGAACGGCCAGGCCTGGAAAGGCTCCGAATAGTGCCTGCCGTGACGGAAGGCGAAGGGGAGTGCGTTGGCTTGTTGGTGCAGTTCCTCATTGTCGACGTTGAGGCAAAGCATCTGGATGTCCTGTGCCACCAGCAGCCGGTTCAGGTACTCGATGCTCTTGCGCTGGCGCAGGTTACGCGTCAGCGGGCCGGGGGCAAGCAGGCGCGCGTCCAGGCCCAGGTAATCGCAGAGGCCGGCGTCGACCTCGGCGAAGCACTGGCGAGCGTCGGTATCGATGCGTTGCGGGTGCAGCGCGATGCGCACGCCGCTGTCGCGTAGCCGGGCGAGGGACGCCAGGTACTCCGCCGAGGCGGGTTCCTGCTCGTCGATGGCCAGCAGCAGGCAGAGTTCAACCTGGTGCTGCTGCAATTGCCTGGCCGACGCCAGGAGCCGCTCGCAGACCCCGGCGTTGCCCAGGCTGCTGGCATGCAGGGGAATGAAGTTCTTGCCGAGCAGTTCGAGGTCGGTGTTGTGCCGGTGCACGCACAGGAGGCGCGCCAGCAGGTGCTTGACCGCCGCCTCGGCAAGCAGCGGCGGTGCGCCGGAAAGGAAGGCCGACAGGTCGACGCGCTGGCGCCGTTCGCGCAGGGAGAGCTTGCTGCCGACCAACGCGCCGTTCCTCGCATAGATGCCATGGGCGAAGAGCTCGAATCCGTCGTTCGCATCACGGTTGCCGAGGCAGAGCCATTTCAATGGCGGGGGCGTTCTGTCTGTCGCAGTCATAAGTGATGGCTCTATGGGCAAATCTCGCCAAGGCGCTCGGGCATGGAGCCCGCACGCAGGGTTGAGGGGTATCTAGCGGAGACGACCCTACCTCCCACGAATCAAGGTCTTTCGTCGGAAAACCCAGGGGGCAGGTAGGAGATCGGCTCGGCAATCGGCCGCCGAGGGTACTTCCGGTGTCGCCGCCAGGCCTGGTTGGTGGCGGCTTTTTCTCTGGTCTGTGCAGTGGTTCCGCTGTTACCGATTTTTCCGAGTGCGTTTGTGTTGCGGCATCGTTCGTTGGCGTCAGTCGGCGCCGATGCTGTCGATGAAGCCCTGGATCAGCGGTGAGGCTTGCTGTTTGCGCCAGACGAAATGGATATCGCTGGAGTCCAGGCCGGCTACCGGTTCGGCATGGAAACCCCGTCGCGTGGAGGGCCTGCGTGCAACGAAGCTCTCCGGCACGCAGGCGAAGCCGAGACCGGCCTCGATGCAGGCGAAGAGGCTCGGGTAGGACTCGATTTCCAGGGTTGCCCGCGGCTGGATAGCGCTCTCCGCCAGCCAGCGGTCGACCTGGCGGCGGTAGTGGCAAGTGTGGCCGAACACATAGAGTTCGAGGCCGGCGAGGTCCTCGGGAGTGGGCGCCGGCAGGTCGGCGGGAGTGACCCGCAACAGGCGCTCGCGGAAGGCCAGGCGGCTGGCCAGCAACGGGTGTTCGATGGGGCCGTCGGTGACGATCAGGTCCAGCTCTCCCTCCATCAGCAAGCGCTCGAGCAGCAGCGAATGCTCCGGGCGGATGTGCAGTTCAACGCCCGGCGACTCACGGCGGTAGCGGGCCAGGCGCTGGGGCAGGTGATTGGCCAGGGCCACGTCCAGTGCGCCGACCCGTAGCGCGCCGTGCGCCTGGTCGCCGGCGAACAGCGCGGCGGTCTCGTCGGCCAGCGCCAGCAGGCGCCGGGCATGGCGGTACAACAGGCGGCCCTCGGGGGTGACCAGCAGGCGGTTCCTTTCGCGATTGAACAGGGCTACGCCGAGTTGTCCTTCGAGTTCGCGCAAGCGGGTAGTGATGTTCGACGGCACGCAATGCAACTGTTCGGCCGCGGCTGCGATGGTGCCGCGTTCGACCACCGCGCAGAAGAATCCGAGTTGAGAGAGTTTCACATCATTCTCTTTAAGTGAGCGATTTGCTGATTATTGATTACTTTTAATGAGTAAAAGGCCACCCTAGCATGGACCTCGCGATCGCTTCCAACCCCATTTCACGAGGAAAGATTCCATGACCTACCACGTACTGGTTCAGTTCGACGTTCCCTCCGACAAGCGCGAAGCGTTCGCCGCGGCAGGCCTGTTCGATGCCAATGGCTCGTTGCAGAACGAACCGGGCACCCTGCGCTTCGAGGTGATCCGCGACGAGAACAACCGCAACCGCTTCTACCTCGACGAGGTGTACGAAGACGAGGCGGCGTTCCTCCAGCATTGCCGCAACGAAACCATCGCGCGCTTCTACGAACTGATCGACAGCTACGCCTTCGGTCCGCTTTTCCTGTTCAAGGGCTACCGCGTCGAGGGTTGATCCCCGCTCCGGCGGCTCGCCGCCGGACTCCACGGAGAGTTTCCATGCGAATCCTGCACAGCATGCTCCGCGTGGCCGATCTCGAGGCCGCGCTGGAGTTCTACACCCGCGCCCTGGACATGCGTCTGCTGCGGCGCCGGGACTATCCCGACGGCCGCTTCACCCTGGCCTTCGTCGGCTACCAGGACGAGTGCGCGGCCGCTGCCCTGGAGTTGACCCACAACTGGGACCGGGACGGCTACACCCAGGGCGACGGCTACGGCCACCTGGCCATCGAAGTCGGGGATGCCGCCGTCACCTGCGCCCGGGCCAGGGCGCTGGGCTATCGGGTCACCCGCGAGGCCGGGCCGATGCAGCACGGACGCAGCGTGATCGCCTTCCTCGAAGACCCGGACGGCTACAAGGTGGAACTGATCCAGAAGGGTACCCAGTTCGATTGAGCCCGCGACCAGGGGGCGACATAGCGGCTGCTGTCGTTCCGGCTCAGTCGCTGGCGTCGAATGCGGCGTGGAAGGCCACTATTCCTCGCGCCACGCGCCCACTGAAGGTCTGTGCCTGGAAGTATTCGGCGGGAACGCCGGGCAACGCCAGGCCGCTTTCCACCCGAAAGCCGAAGCGCGAGTAGTAGGTCGGTTCGCCCAGTACCACGCAGCCACCCGCGGGCAGCAGTCGCAACTCGGTAAGCAGGCGCCGGACCAACTGCGAACCGAGACCCTGGCGCTGTCGCCCGGGCGCCACCGATAGCGGCGCGAGGCCGTACCAGCCGCCCGCTTCGCCATCGATGGTCACTGGTGAGGCAGCGATATGGCCGATCACCTGGCCGTTCGCTTCGGCCACCAGCGAAAACGTCAGCGCGCCGGCACGGCGCAGGGCGTCGATGATGTACTGCTCGGTATGGCTGCTGTGCGTTTCGTTGCGGAACGCGGCTTCGGTCAGGCGAGCGATGGCGTCGATGTCGCCGGGCGTTTCCGCACGGATGGAAATATTCATGCAAGCACTCCTCGGAACCCCCGCCTTGTCCCGGCGGGGGCAATGGAAAAGGAAGAGGGTCAGCGATTGTCCGCCTGCGGGCGCACGGCTTTCAGCCCGGCCATGGATATCCGGTAGGGCCTGCCCTGGCGGGAGTGGACCAGGCCCTTGTTCTTCAGCCTGGAGAACACCGCCAGGGTGCAGTCGAGCAGCAGGTGGCCGTCGCGGTTGTAGCACTCGACGCGGGTGATCTTGCCCGAAGCGTCGCGAAGGAAGGCGATATGGCCGCCCTGGGCCAAGGCGTGAAGCGTCCGTTGTTCCGGCTTGGAAACGTTCATGTCGGTAGAACCTGTAATCATCGGTGTGACAACGCGGCCGCACTGCGCGAAAAGGCGCGTGCGAGCCATGGCGAAGGCAGATAACCGGCGACACCTCGTGCGGGATGACGAAGTGGCGGTTATCGGATGACTACTATCTCCAACATGCAAGCCTCGGATCGGGGAGGGCGCAGCCACGAAAGCGTGCTGCGATGCGGCAGTCTAACGAAGCTGGCGAAGCGACGGCAAGGAACTGCCTGCGTCGCCATGCCGCTGTGCGACGCTTGCGCCTTTGTGAGGGAGTTCGCCTCGCCCCGCGGCGGTCCGCGCTTTCATTATCGGGGGAAGCGGGAGGTATCCATGTTTCGCACGGCGCTGACGCTGTTCATGTCTTCGTTGGCAATTCCTGCCGTCGCCTCGATGAGATGTGGCACGCATCTGGTGGATGAGGGCGACAGCGTCGAGCAAGTCCTGGAAAGGTGCGGGCAACCGCTGAGCAGGATCGTCAACGAGCCTGCCCTGCGCAACAACGGCGTGCCCAAGTTGAATGCCGCACGCACCGAATTCTGGGTGTATGGCCCCAGTGGAGGCGTCTACCGACACTTGCGCTTCATCGATGGCAAGCTGGTCGAGATTCGGCTCGAGCGGAAGTGATACGAGGCTGTTGAGGAGTTATTCCTACAGATAATTACTAATTCGCTGCGGAACACCGTGAAAGAGCGCTGAGCGAGAAGACGAGCCGGGTGCGGGCCCAGGTGGACGCGTCTTCCGTCGTGTAGGAATTGCCCGATATCGGGCGGCGGGGCGGAAGGTTGCGGGCCACCCTGATCGCATACCTGAAAAGTTGGCGGCGTAATCTCCGCGATTTTCAGGCGAGGACGCGTCGTGTTGAAGTTATTGGTCGTGGTTGCTTCCCTGTTCATCGGCGGAGGCATGGCCATGGGAGAGCCCGGGGGGGCGGATGGGTTTTCCGCTGTCGCAGCGGTCGATCCGGGAGCGAACCCCGAAGCGCAACTGGACGGGGAGCCTCAGGAGGTCAGCGAAGCGCCGGCCTATCGCGTGGATGACCTCACCTTCCTGTACCTCACCCATGAGGTCTATCTGGAACCCTACGTTTCCTGCCGTCCGAAAGTCCTGGGCGAACGTTCGTATGTCGCCTGCTGGAACGAAACCTACTCCGGCCGCTCCCCGCTGAACTTCTGGGAATACGACGGGGGTGACTTCCTCGCCCTCAACGACCCGGCACGTGTGTTGGCCGAGGGGAAGTTCGCGAGCGAGCAGCACATCGGCGAAGCGCCCCTGCCGCTGCCTCTGGATATCGATCTGGACCAGTTGGAGCGGGCCTACTCGCTGATGATGTAAGGGAGAGGAACCTTCCAGCTGCGCCTCCACCGAAATCCATGGGGCGCTTCCGATCTTTCCCGGGCTTTAGGCGGGGAAAGCCTGAAAACAGAAAGCCCCTGGCACTGGTTGGTGTCAGGGGCTTTTGCATTGGGATCTGGAGCGGGCGAAGGGAATCGAACCCTTTAGACAGGAGTATCGGTGCATTGCAATGTGTTGCGATATGGCCAATTCTGTAGGCTATCAATTCGGATTCATGCTTTTGTGTTTCTTCGATTTCGACACTTTTTCGACACAGCACGCTCAATCGAGTGCGGGTATTCCGAATTTTTAAGTTTGCTCGCTGTGTTTTTCATAAATTATATAGCGTGGAGCTTAAGCTGAATAATTAAATTCTTGTGGTCACATAATTATGAAATGGTTGATATGATGGATAGTTCTCCAGTAGCGAAACATCAATTTCACTGGCGATCTTTTTATTGTGAATTGTGTTAAGGTATTTCTTTTCGCTTTGCTGTCTGACGAGTCTCTCTAGATGCTCTTTCGGGGACTTTACCTGTTCGATATCGGCGAAGGGTTTGATTTTCTTTTGGATTGCGAATACTCGCCTAATTGCCTCTGTGTCAGCTAGAAGCCATGCTTCTAGCTCTTCCCTCGGTATAATTATAAGTGTCGACGGGAATGAGCAGTTTTCAAGCTTTTTAGTAAGTTCCCGCTTTAAGTTTTCCTCCTTGTTTCTGTCAAGGTCGTGAAAGAGGAAAATGTGTTTGCACCCTTTTTTCTCTAACTGATCTACCCAGGCAGCGCATTTTGATTTTAGCTTTCCACAGCCTTTTCCTACGAAGTGC
Source organism: Pseudomonas sp. HMSC067G02 (assembly GCF_001813485.1). Classification (NCBI taxonomy): domain Bacteria; kingdom Pseudomonadati; phylum Pseudomonadota; class Gammaproteobacteria; order Pseudomonadales; family Pseudomonadaceae; genus Pseudomonas; species Pseudomonas sp. HMSC067G02. The sequence goes on along the minus strand of NZ_KV812632.1, from coordinate 457,187 downwards.
GTGATAGAGAAGGCTTCCTTTTTTAAGTATTTAGAAAGAATTTCTTTTATTACGTCTACGTCGCTATTGTCTTCGGCAATTACGCCAATTTTTGTCGCCATTATAAGTCTCCGTGTTTCCAGTACTCGCCGAGCCCGCCTACGTCGCGTAAATAGCTCTTCAGTTCTGCAAGTTCTTCGGGGCTTAAGCTATTTTTTAATGTGGAAACTTCTGTTCCTTCATTTGTTTTTGTTACTCTGAATACCTTGTTGAGTTCTAGTTGGTCTAATAACTGGTCTGAGTGGGTGGATACGATGATTTGTTTTTCTGAACTCAGGCTTTGAATGAGTTGGATGATGCTAGAGAGAAGCCCATGATGTATGCAAACTTCAGGTTCTTCAATTAGCATTATTTTGCTTTTGTCGGTTATTATGTAAAATATTAATGCTAGGATTCTGAATGTACCTTCAGATAGTTGGCTTGGAGAAAGTGAATTTTCAGAAATGTGGAAATTTGGAATGATAATGTTGTTTTTCTTCTCTTTTGATATAAGTCGTCCGCCGATTGCAACTTTATATGTGGCTGAAGATGTTTCTATTTCTTGGAACTTAATCTCATCGACGAGATTTAGACCATTCCGTCCAATGATGTCAATGAATTGTGCGTAACTTGAGCTTTTTGATTTGTAAGATGTATATAAGTCGTATAGAAATTTTTTGTGGCCTGAGATGGATATGCCTCTACGTGCGCCCATCTCGCTTTCTACTTCAAATGAAATAGGGCAATTAGATGGGTTGGTGAAGACGGATGCGCTGTAGTAACTAATTGATTTTACAAAATCCTTAATTTCTAAAAGGGTTTGAAAAACCTCTGAGGAGTTAGCGTGCGGATAGTTAGACTCTAGAAAATTCTTCAGAGGTTCAAACATATTCCGCCTGGATGACGCGTAGTCATGAAGGATATTTAAGGGAACCCCTATTTTTTTTCGTCTACCCGTAATTGAGTGTAAATACCAAGATTCTCTAGAGCTTATGATTTCGTCTTCATTTCGGTCGTTATTCGTAATGCTTATTTTGGCTTCATAGACAATCGGGTTTCCATTGTAATGGAAAGTCGCCTTTAATTCGCTATCAGAGAGGAAAGCACTGTTTTCTGTATTTTTATAGTATAGTGAGGCTCTGGTGTGTAGTAGACCACCGAGAAGTTGGATTGCGGATAGGATGTTCGTTTTTCCTGAGCCATTCCTTCCGATTAGAACAGAAAGATTTTTATTGGGTTCGAATTTTGTTGATACGCATGAGCGATAGTTGCTAATTTCGATTTTGGAGAGTGTTATTTCGGCCATGTTGTGCCTGCTTTAGTTTTTCTTCGTTTTAGGGAGTCAACCCATTGGGCTGAAGCTGCTCGCCGCAGTGCAGTAACGTGTCTTCATTCGATCACTGCTTACTTTGCGATCATTGTCATAACGTGCACGCCAGATTCTGCACTGCTCATGGAAATACTGCTTGGCAGCCTTACGACATTCGCGGTAGTCGATTGATCCGCGTCGGTGATTGGCGCAGACACTGGAGCCATCTATGTGATTGTTTACGGATAGCCATTCCGCTAGGTAGTTTGTACCGCCATTCCAGCTTTTGATCCACTTAGAGGTTCGTTCGTGGTTTGCTCGATTGGTTTGGCGTTGCTGTGTTTGCTGGGGCGCAGACACTACTCGATGGGATGCTGGCGGTGTGTAGGTATTGGCCGGTTTTTGCGGCCTGTAATTACTATCGTTATAAACAGTTTGCTTAGGCTGGTTCTGCTGATGATTGCGTGCATTAACACTTTCCCAAAAAAGCTCTTCTGATGTCTTTTGGGGCTGGTCTTGGGGAGTGTGAGCGTTAGGGGTGTGAGCAGATTTCTCAAGGTTAGAGGGTTGGCTGGGTTGTGGTTTTGGAAGGAAAGAGAGTTTATTTCCTACCATGTGTAAAGCCAACCCTGAAAGTCCTAGCCCTAGAGCAATTGCGAGCGACCATTTACCAAAGCTCTGGCTCCGCTTTCTTCTTAAGTACTCTGGTGCATCGTCCTTGTCAGCTTTCATTCTTGCCTTCCGTCCGTAGGGCATACCATCGCAGTGCTACTTTTCTAGTGATCGCTATCCCGCGTTTTGATTGGGCAAGTTTCGATTGGCTTCGTCATAGTCCGGGCTTGTTTGTCCTGCTTCCGGAGCGACTTGGCCGCTGGCGATCCATAGCGCATAGCTAGGGAACAGCTTTACCAGTACCTCAACCTCCTCGGTACTGATGCGAGCTTTCCGGTGGCGCAGATTCTTCCACCTGCTCCAAGAGATATCAGATTGCCTTACCAGTTCGTCAAGCCCAGCCTTATAGATCAAAGCTATAGCTCTATCCTGAATTGATTCCATTTTGATCTATAAAATTATCAGTTCAATATTTGAACTCTAAATCTGAACTGATAGACTCCGTTTGAGTTCAATAATTACACCGTGGATTTGCCCCTGCGGTGCTGTTGCAACGAATAGTGACGGAACGAGCATGGAACTGGAAGAGCTTAACCCCAGCGCCCTGATAGGGCCGCAACAGGATGTGGAGTCCATCGAACGGTGGGCGGAGCGCAACGGCATTAGCTATGGCACCGCCCGCGCCTGGGTTTACCGGGGTGTGCTGCCGTCCGTGAAGCTCGGAAAGCTGCGCATGGTGAATAGCGCGCTGCTTCGCAACTGGCTGTTGGAACAGGAGTGGACGGCATGAGCCGCACCGATCCGCAATTCAAGCTCCGTATGCCTCCAGCCCTTCGCGCTCGGGTTGAACAGGCTGCGAAAGCCTCGTTGCGCTCCCTGAACGCTGAACTGGTTCTCCGTATTCAGCAGAGCTTCGAAGGGGAGGGAGCTACTGATGCATCAGTGCAACTACCTACGCCAAACCCACGCCCCGGACTGCGCCTGCTCTGTGTGCTGGTCCGTAAGGCAGGCCATCCCATTGCACAGCCCGTCGCCGTGTCCGGATTGCCGGCCCCCTGGGCTGCCCTATCTGGAAGGTGGCCGCTGGATCTGCCGTCCCCGTTCCTTCTGCGCGAAACACGATCCGTCCCGGCGTCCGCCGAAGTACTGGCACGTTGTGTACGACAGCGGGAAGCCCACGCCCTTTGTGCCCGTGCGCGAAGCATTCCAACTGGAGGGCTGACCCATGCTCGCTAACACCCTGAAAGCGCTGCTCCTGCTCTGCCTGATCCGGGCCGCCCGCACTGTGGCCGATCCGGTCAAGGGCCGCGCTCCCGGCTCGTCGGAACAGCCTCACCGTTCCGGCGAACGGAAGCACGGGCGGAGCGCACCCTTGAACGCCTCCCCCCTGAAACAGCCTCCGCTGGGGAGTGTGGGGCATCTCCTCCGCCCCGCGCTCCCGAGCCCTCGGCGGCAAGAGCGGGATGACAAGGGCAGAGCCCTTGGTGTTGCTCTGCGGGTTCCAAGGGGAAGCGTTCCCCTTGGCCGTCGGAGACGACGTTGCGATAGGGGTCGTTACCCGGATGGGCTGAGACGAACACCCGTGGTTGGCTTGGTTCGCTAGCGAATAGAGCCCGGCCCGCAGGGATCGCCCGACAAATCACTTTCACCCAACACCGCTGAATGAAGGCGAAACAGCCGAATTTGCAGCAGCGGGACAACTCACGCCGAAAAAGGCGAATTGAAGGAGAAACACCGATGAACATGTTTGCAACCCAAGGCGGCGTCGTCGAACTGTGGGTCACCAAGACCGACACCTATACCTCGACCAAGACCGGGGAAATCTACGCCTCGGTCCAGTCCATCGCCCCGATCCCGGAAGGCGCCCGTGGCAACGCCAAGGGCTTCGAGATCAGCGAATACAACATCGAGCCGACCCTGCTGGACGCCATTGTCTTCGAAGGCCAGCCGGTGCTCTGCAAGTTCGCCAGCGTGGTCCGCCCGACCCAAGACCGTTTCGGTCGGATCACCAATACCCAAGTCCTTGTGGATCTGCTGGCCGTGGGCGGCAAGCCGACCGCGCCGACCGCCCAAGCCCCGGCCCGCCCGCAAGCGCAAGCCCAAGCCCCGCGCCCGGCCCAGCAGCCGCAGGGCCAGGACAAACAAGACAAGTCCCCGGACGCCAAGGCGTAAGCCGTAGGAGGCCGCGATGCTCCGCTATCTCTCGCTGTTCGCGGTAGGTCTGGCCACCGGCTACGCCTGGGGCTGGATCGACGGCCTAGCGGCCTCCCTGGCTGTTTGAGGACTGATCGCTATGTCAGGCGTTGTCGCTGTGCAGGTGTGTACCGCGTGGACCTCGACCCCCGAGGGCTTCATGGCGTGTCGCGAACTCGCATGGCAACAGGCCTACCTGATTCCGCCCGAGGCCGCTGGATACGTGGACATCCTGGTCAACGGTGGTTTCTCCCCGGAAGCCTTCGGCATCGGTGCCGCTGGCGTCCTGGGATCGTTCGTGACGGGGCTTTTGATTGGCTGGGTCGCGTCACTTCTTCGTAAAGCCAAGTAGAGAGGAAACACCATGAAAGCAATGAAGCAACGCATCGCCAAGTTCAGCCCGGTCGCCTCGTTCCGCAACCTGTGCATCGCCGGTTCCGTCACTGCCGCGACTTCGCTGCCGGCCTTCGCCGGGGTGATCGACACCAGCGCGGTGGAATCGGCGATCACCGATGGGCAGGGCGATATGAAGGCCATTGGCGGCTACATCGTCGGCGCCCTGGTGATCCTGGCCGTTGCCGGCCTGATCTACAGCATGTTGCGCAAGGCGTAACGGGTGCTCTGGTCGGTGTGGTTGGGGGCGTTCTTCGCCGGCGCCTTCATCACCGGGTACCGGACCGGCGAATTCTTCTAACCGAACAGACCGAGGCGGAAGCCCCCTCCGGAGTTTCCGGCAGGGGGCTTTTTCATGGGTGACTGGATGAGTAACAACGCACGTTCCGGCTTTGGCCGAATTCTTCCGCTGCTGGGCCTGCTGGTCTCGTTGCTGTGGCATTCCTTGGCGAGCGCGGACTTCTACCAATGGAAGATTTCCATCCCCGGAAAGCCCACGGCCTTCTTTCCATCCTATACGGCGGCGTGCCAGTACTACTTCGATAACACGTCGGCCAACTGGCTAAAGAAAATCAACAAGCTGAGCTACGACGTAGTTCAGTGCAGTGTTTCGGGTTCTGGCGGAATTACCTGGGAGCCGTCGGCTGCCATCTTGACTGGCGATAGCTGCCCTCCGGAACAAGAGATCGATCCCGCCGACGGTGCCTGCAAACCGCCGCCCGAAGAATGCAAGGAAGGCGAACTGTTCCCGGCCAAGGGGCCGGACTCGCCGGTAGTCACCTCGGGCGGGCGAAACTATGTCGGTGACGGTGGCGCTCCGACTGCCTGTTATCAAAGCTGCCAGTACGGCGGCAGTCCCAGCCCGGCCAGTTGCTATCTGGTCAAAGGCTCCACCACGACGGGCTTCTGCAATTACATCCTCAAGGGCACCGGGCAAAGCTGCGGCGCCGACTCCTATACCTTCGCGCAGACCGGCGACTCGCTGAACCCACCCGACACCCCGAACACCGATCCTTCCGACCCGAACGACCCCGGCTGCCCGCCCGGCTGGTCGTGGTCGGGGACTACCTGCGTCAAGACCCCGACCGATCCCACGGATCCAACCGACCCGACCACGCCGGGCGGTGATGGCGATGGCGGCGGCGATGGCAATGGCGGTGGAGACAACAACGGCGGCGGCAACGATGGCGGCACCGGCAATGGCGGCGACGGCAGCGGGGGAGGGGACGGCAACGGCGGGGGCGATGGTAGCGGCGACGGTGACGGCAGCGGCACGGGCGGCGATGGCAACGGCACCTGCGACCCGGCGAAAGAGAACTGCTCCACCGGCCCCGAAGGCCCCGGCGGCGAACTCAAGGAACCCACGCCCGGCAGCTGGGATGACGCTATCGCCACCTGGGAAAAGAAGGTCGAGGAAGCCAAGCAAGAACTCAAGACCAAGGTGAAGGCCAACGTCGATCAGATGAAGGGCGCGTTCGACCTCAACCTGGCGGAAGGCGGCGGGCAACTGCCCTGCGAGCCCATGACCATTTGGGGCAAGTCCTACTCCCTCTGTATCTCCGACTACGCCGGCCAACTCTCCAGCCTGCGCGTGGCGCTGCTGCTAATGGCCGCGCTGATCGCCGCCCTCATTCTGCTGAAGGACTGACCCTATGGAATGGCTCTCCGGTTTTCTCGATCAGATCATCGCCTTCTTCCAGTGGATCTGGGATTTCTTCGCCCAAGGCATCTATGACTTCGTGCGCGACGGACTGGTGGTCGCCACCAAGGCGTCGATGTACGCCGCGCTCCAGACCCTGATCCTGCTGATCGATGTCAGCTACACCGCCGCCCGCGAACTGATCGACAGCCTCGGCGTGCCGCAGATGATCCGCAGCATGTACGCCGCGCTGCCGGGGCCGATTGCGGCGGGTCTGGCCTTCTTCGGCGTGCCGCAGGCGCTGAACATCATCATGGTCGCGGCGGCGACGCGCTTCTGCATGCGCTTCGTGCCGTTCATTGGGAGGTGATCCGTGTCGATCAAGATCCACCACGGCCCCAATGGCTCCTACAAGACCTCCGGCGCTATCCAGGATGACGCCGTGCCCGCGCTGAAAGACGGGCGGGTGATCATCACCAACGTGCGCGGCTTCACCCTGGAGCGGGCCTATCAGGTCTTTCCGGACCTGCCCAACACGGCGGAGATCATCAACCTCGATCTGGAGTCGCTGGAAGACCTCGAAAAGATGCGCACGTGGTTCCAGTGGGCGCCCCGCGGGGCCTTCCTGATCTTCGACGAAACCCAACTGCTGTTTCCCAAGTCCTGGCGGGAAAAAGACCTCGAGCGCTTCGACTACCCCGGTGGACCGGAAGCGGCCCATGCGGCCGACCGCCCCATGGGCTGGCTCGACGCCTGGACCCGGCACCGGCATTTCAACTGGGACATTGTCCTCACCACGCCGAACATCTCCTACATCCGCGACGACATCCGCATGACCTGCGAGATGGCCTACAAGCATTCCAACCTCGCGGTGATCGGCATCCCTGGCCGCTACAAGGAGGCCCAGCATGACGCCCAACTCAACCGTCCGCCCGCCGATGGCACCATCATCGAGTACAAGCGGATCCGAAAGCAGACCTTCGCCCTCTACCAGTCCACGGCCACCGGCAAGACCCAGGACACCAAGGCGGGCAAGAGCCTCTTCCGGTCGCCTAAGCTGGTTCTTCTACTGGCATTGCTGGCCGGCACTATTGGCTTTGTCTGGTATATGGGGCCTCTGCGCACGATTGGCGGTCCGGCTGCTGCGACACCTGCCGACGCTCCTGGCGACCCTGCTCAAGCCCCTGCTGCGCCCGCTGCTGTGGCTGCTCCAGCGCGTCCTGCTGCGAATAGCTTTCTTCCTCCTGGGCTTGTACCTGATGGGCCTGCTGCTGCGCCTGTTGATCTGAACGCCCATCCCTTCGCCGATCGGCGGATCTCCATCCTTGCCCACGCCTACCGCAAGTCGCGGGGCGATATCTACATGTTCGCCCTGGACGATCCCACGGGCCGGCACCTGGAACTCACCAGTTGGCAACTGATCGGCTCCGGCTACCGGGTGACGCCCAAGGGCGAGTGCGTCGTAGAGCTTCGCTATGAGGACTGGAAACAGACCGTCACCTGTGCCGGGAGGCAGGCCGGCGCGGTGGCCAGCATCGCTCCGGCAGCGCCTGTCGCCGCGTCCGCAGACGCACCGGCCAGGGGTCAGTCGCCGCTGACCATCGTCCCCGATTCCGAATACGCCTCGCGGCCCTGGAGGCACAAATGATCGATTGGGAATTCCTCGTTCCGGTGGCGATGGGCTGGGCGCTGCATCACTGGTGGACGGTGATGACGGCGCTAGCGGCGGTAGGGGTGCCGCCATGAGGGGCGGGCCGCGCCGCCGGCCGGGAGCGCAAGGCATGAGCGATAGGCCGAAGGCGCGGCCGACGCCCCTGTAACACGTCAGATAAGCCACCTATTGCGGTTTCAATTCGTACCAATTTGGATCGTTAAAGATGAAGAAAATCAGCCATCAAATTCGCGTCAGTATCGAGTCGGACGGTCAGGTCTTGGAAAGCCCGAAAGGGCGGTTGTTCTTCGACGACACCACGGCTCAATTCACCGATCTGTCAGGCGTGCGCATTCTGCGTTGCGGCGTGGATACGGTGCGGCAGTTGTACAACGGCAAGCTCCGGCCGGAAGTCATGGCGCTGTTTGACCTGTCGGTGGATGTGGTCGAGTTCGCCGGCTACGAATGGTCCAAGGGCCGTATCGGTCGCGACTCCGGCTATCAGTACCGCCTGCAGAACGCTGAAATGGGTCTGATCCTGCTAATCAAGAATCACAACATCAAGGTCGACACCATTGGCTCGCACCTCAAGATCGAGGTATCGCCTCACGCCCTCGATGGCGCCGATCCGCGCATCCTCCAGGGCGTGCTGGATGATTTGGCCGCTGCCGTGCTGAGTCACTGCGAAACCAACCAAGCCGCTGTGCATATCGCCCTGGACGTACAAGGCTGGAAACCGCCTCGCGATCTGGTGGATCGCATGCATTGTCGCTCGCGTCGGGTGCGCCAGATCAGCGGGATCGAGCGGATCGAGTTCGACGGCAACGCCTCGGTCTACGGGCGTGGCGAGACGTACATGTTCGGCTCGGCCAACGGTCTGCAACTGTCGATCTATAACAAGACCCTCCAGGCTCGGGCCACCGACAAGCTCGACTATTGGGAAAGCGTGTGGGCAACCCTGAACGGGGATCCGTTCGGCGATGGCGACCCGGCCTATAACCCCCTGGAAACGGTCTGGCGGCTCGAATTCCGCTTCCATCACTCCATCGTCCAGCAGTTCTCCGAAGGCTCGCGTATGGCCTCGGGGGAGGTCATTGGCTGCCGCACCTATGAGGGCCTCTGCCCGCATCTGCAAGGACTGTGGAACTACGCCTGCGAAAGCTTCAAGCTGCTGAGCCGGACGGCGGTCTACGATCCGTTCTGGAGCCTGATCAGCCAGGACGCCCGTGTCCAAGTCGAGTGCGATCCGCTGATCGAGCGCACCGAGTATCGGCGCTACTACAAGACCGCCAAGGGCTTCAGCGGGCGCAACTGCGAGATGTTCCTTGGCCAGTTCGTGAGCCTGATCGCGCGGGAGCGTGTCCCGGCAAAAAAGGCTATTGAGTCCGCCCGCAAATTGGAGTTCTGGCACGTTATCGAAGACCACTATCTCGCCAAGGGTTGGACTCGTCGCGATCTGGAAAGGCACATACACAAGCTGATGTGTGATCGGTATCTGCGGCGGGGGTATGCCGTCTAATGTCGATCACCAAGCTCCCCGATGGCCGTTGGTTCGTCGATGTAGAACCGATCAAGGGCAAGCGCTTTCGCAAGCGGTTCAAGACCAAGATGGAGGCGCAGCAATTCGAGGCCACCGCGCGTCAGAAGTGTGCGGAAAATCCCTGCTGGACGCTCAGGCCGAAGGACCGTCGGCGTCTCTCGGAGTTGGTCGAACTCTGGTATGAACTGCACGGCCAGACCCTGAGCAACGGGCATCGTTGCGTGGCGATTCTGCGGTTGGTGGCAAAGGACCTGGGCGACCCGGTCGCTGTCTCCCTGGAGCCTGCGAAAGTGGCTCGGTTGCGTAGCCGACAGATAGCCAATGGCATGTCGGGCAAGACCGCGAACAACCGTCTTGGCTACCTCAAGTCCATGTACAACGAATTGCGCCAACTCGGCGTCATTGACTATGAGAATCCGGTAGGGCGCATGCGGCCGCTCAAGCTTCAGGAAAGACCGCTGTCGTACCTGACCAAGCATCAGGTGTCCGAACTGCTTACGGCCCTGGATGCGCGCACCACGTCGCCACATCCGAAGATGGTCGCTCGTATCTGCCTCGCGACAGGGGCTCGATGGGGTGAGGCTCAGGCGCTGACGCCGGAACGTCTGAAAGGTAATACGGTGATCTTCGCCAACACTAAGTCCAAGCGTGTGCGCTCGGTGCCGATCTCGGAAGAATTGGGCGCCGACCTTCGCCGGCATTGGCAGACCCACGGGCCGTTCACGAACTGCCTTGGCGTGTTCCGCCTGGTGCTGCTGTCGACCTCCATCAAGCTGCCGAAGGGGCAGGCCAGCCACGTACTGCGCCACACGTTCGCCAGTCACTTCATCATGAACGGCGGGCACATCGTGACGTTGCAGCACATCCTGGGGCACGCCTCGTTATCGATGACGATGCGATATGCGCATCTATCGGAAGAGCATCTATCCGAAGCTGTGAAATTGAATCCGCTTAACGTTATCCGTGTTGGGTAGGCTGCAATAGCACAGGGTCGGGATCGCTCTGTGGCCAGAATACAAGGCCAAACGGGTCTGCTTTAACGAGAATTCCTGGCTCGTTGACTTGCCATTGGTTCATGTCTTCGGCTGTGACGATTATTGCCTCAACGGTTCCAGTTGTTTGGCCGGATTCAATTAAGACTGCATCGCCGATCTTTATCTGTTTGCCGCAAAGGTAATGCATGTGGGGATTCCTTTTCGCGATGGCTACGGATGCATTATCGACACTTTTTCGACACGTTTCCGATCCCCAAAAAAGCAAAGCCCCCGAAACGCTAGGCATTTCAGGGGCTTGGCAGGGTGATCTGGAGCGGGCGAAGGGAATCGAACCCTCGTCATGAGCTTGGGAAGCTCAGGTAATGCCATTATACGACGCCCGCTCGGACGGCTTTTGCGGCCAGGGCGCCTTTTTACCAGATGCGCGGCGGCAGGTGAAGCCCGGGGCGGGGTTTTTGTTGATTTCGCTGGGTTTTTCCGCCAGGGGAGCGGGGCTCCCCGTGGCGGTGGCGGTTAGCTGGCGAGGGCGGCGAGGGGGACGCTGGCGCCGTTGGGCTGGGGGCGGTAGATCGGGTTGAGCGGCTGCGTGCGCTGCGGGCGGAGGAAGGCCAGCAGGGCGTCCTGGGTCTGTTGCCAGGCGGCCTTGTGCTCGACGTCGATGAAGTGGCCGGCATTGCGGATGGTGTGAAATTCCGCGCCGCGGATCAGTTGGCCGAACTGGCGGGCTTCGTGGGGCGTGGTGTAGATGTCCAGCTCGCCGTTCATGAACAGCACCGGGATCTCGATGCCGGCGAAGCTCTCGGTATAGCTATCGGCGTTCAGGCGCAGCACTTCGCGGATATGGAAGTGCATCTGGTGGTATTCGTGCTCGTCCAGGCTGCTGACGTGGCGGAAGTTGTAGCGCTTGAACAACTGCGGCAGGTAGCGGCCGATGGTTTCGTTGACCAGGTTGCCGACCTGGGTGCGATCGCAGGCGGCGAGGTAGTCGAGGCCGCGATGCAGGTAGTCGAGCATGGCCGGGTTGAGCTGAGGCGAGAATGAGTTGACCACCGCCCTGCGGATCCGTCCGGGACGCTGCGCCAGGGCCAGCAGGGTGGCGACGCCGCCCCACGAGAACGACATCACCACGTCGGCGCGGAAGCGTTCGATCAGTTCCAGCAGGATCCTGGCCTCGCATTCCTTGCTGATCGGCGTGCGGTTTTCGTTATGGGGTTTGGACTGGCCGGCATACGGCTGGTCGTAGAGCACCACGTTGTAATGCGGCTGCAGGTACTTCACGGTCTGGGCGAAGGACGCTGTGGTCGACAGCGAGCCGTTGACCAGGATGATGGTCTGCTGCGCCGAGGGGTTGCCGTAGAACTCGGTGTGAATCCTGTATTGCCCGTGGATCTCGATGATGGCTGTTTCCGGCCTCATGTCGCTTCCTCCTGGAATCGTTCGATGGGAACGCGGCGACCTGCTTGTCGCGGCGAATACAAAATGCTCATGGGCAGATGAAAGCGCCTCCCAATGACAGTTGAATGTCATTCGGATGGATTTAATAAACTTTTAATTTTCAACGACTTACAGGCAAATAGAGTTCGTCAGAAACCCTTTCGGGTCTTGGCGATGCGGCTATTGGCCGGGCAGGAAAGGCCGGCGCCGAAGCGCGGGCAGTCACGCGGGCTTTCTTGGAAGTCGTTTGTGACCGATCGGTCACAACGTGAGCGTCAGTTAAGCAGCCGGCGTGCCGGGCTGCAAGCCCTGTTTCGCTTGTGGATGGGGGAAGAAGGGAAGGAATCCGACGAAATGCCGCCGGGCAAGCGCCGATGCCGCGATTTCGGGGGGCCGGGAAGGAGAGGGGCGGCGCGGCCGCCGCCCCGGTGGTTCACTTGAGCAGGCTGGCGATGACTTCCGACGTGCGTGCCGCACGTGCCACGGCGCAGCTCTGCGGAGCGAGGAAGCGCGAGGTTTCCAGCCACTTCGGCTGTGGGTAGTAGGCGAACACGTAGCTGCCGCGCTTGAGGGTGTTGATCAGCCGGGCGGCCACGGCCGGGCGTACCGCAGGGCAGCCCTGGCTGCGGCCCAGGCGGCCGAGCCCGGGAACCACCCTGGGATCGGCGTAGGCGGCGGAGTGCATGACGATGGCGCGTTCTTCGCTCTTGTCGTTGAAACCCGGCTCCAGGCCAACCAGGCGCAGCGACTGGCCGTGCTTGCCGGTATAGAGCTGGCCGGTCTGGAACAGCCCGATCGACGACTGGTAGCTGTTCGGCCGGTTGGAGAAGGAGGTGGCAAGGTCATCGCCGCTGTTCTTGCCGTGGGTCACCCACTCTTCGAAGAGCAGCTTGCGGGCCTTCAGGTCGAATACCCAGAGGCGCTTGTCGCGCGACGGCCGCGAGTAGTCGATCACCGTCAGCAGGCCGTTGTCGTCACCCTGGCTCGCACTCGCGCAGGCATAGGCGGTGAGGGCCAGTTCGAGGGTCGGCAGGCTGGCCTGGGGAGCGAGTTTCTGAAGGTCCTTGGCGGAGGGAAGTGGCATGGCGAACACCGGCCCGCTGGCCATTGCGCAAAGGGTGGCGCCCGCCAGGCTCAGCCTGCGCAGGGCGGCACGGAGGAAGGTTGGCATACGAGCAGTATTCCCATCGGTTCAGTGTGGTTTTTACCGGATGAGAGGCATTGTGCTCGATTTTTGAACAACTTGCCGACTACTTTTTAAGCGATTTCGTCGGATTGTTCGGTGTTTCCGTGGCGATCACCGTGAAATCGGAGTCGCTGTGGGTGTCCCGGGTCGAGGCCCAGTCGGTGATCACCAGGGTACTGCCGACGTCCATGGCGCTCAGCATTTCGCGGACGAAGGTCGGGTCCATGCGGATCTTGCCCAGTTGCTCGGAGGGTGTCAGGCCCTGTCCCGGGTTGCTCACCTGGACCACCGACCAGCGCAGGTTCGGCGAGGTCTCGCCGATTTCGTCCAGGGTCGGCTTTTCCAGCAGCGAGAACACCGCCATGCCGGTTTGCGGGCGTGCCGGCAACTGCACCGGTGCGGTGCCTATGCGCTGGCCGCCACGGTAGACATAGGCGCGCTGGTCGGCGCGGCTGATCAGCACCGACAACGGACCGCGCTCCGCGCCGGGGTCGTTCCAGGCGATCTCTCCGGGCTCTACCGGCAGCGTCACCGGTCGCCCGTCCGCTACCGTCGGCGCCAGCAGGCCGGGGTGGTCGACTTCCTTCGGCGCGCTGCTGGCGTTGGAAATGATTACCGTGGTGGAGCTGAATCCGGTGATGCCGTAGAGCTTCTTGGCGAACGCCATAGGCAGGCGGATGCAGCCGTGGGAGGCGGGATAGCCGGGCAGGTTGCCGGCGTGCAGGGCGATGCCGTCCCAGGTAAGGCGCTGCATGTAGGGCATGGGCGCGCTGTTGTAGAGGTCGGACTTGTGGTCGACGCTCTTTTGCAGGATCGAGAACACTCCGGTCGGGGTCTCCCGGCCCTTCTTGCCGGAGCTGAGGGTGCTGACCCCGATGGCGATACCGTTGCGGTAGATGTAGGCCTTCTGTTCGGTAAGGCTGACCACGATGGTCACCGGTCCCTGCGGGGAAACCTCCGGGTACCAGAGGTACTCGCCGGGCTTCATGCTCTTCAGCCGCGCCTTGATGTCGGCCGGCGGCAAAGGCGCGTTCGCTGGGCTGGCGGGCGCCGCGTGGAGGCTGCCGACGGCGAAGGCCAGCAGCAGTACGGCAAGGGATCTTTTCATCGGCGCTTTCTCTTGCTCCATGCGGGAAAGGCTGTCGCTCCGACAGACGCCATTCAGCTTAGCGTCGCTCGCGACGGCCGGCCAAACCCCTGCGGTCCGGCCTCTTTCGGTGGACAGGCGGCGGGCGGCGGGGTTTCACACCGAACAGATTTCTTCAGCATTCAGGGGGCGCCAGGCACCCGGCGGCAACTGCGGGTCGAGACAAATATCGCCCATGCGCTCGCGGTGCAGGCGCAGCACCTTGTTGTCGAAGTGGCCGAACATGCGCTTGACCTGGTGATAGCGGCCTTCGTGCAGGGTCAGGCGGGCGCAGCGTGGGCCGATCGGTTCGAGCTGCGCGGGGAGGGTGATCAGGTCTTCGAAGCGGAAGTGGAGGCCGGCGGCGAAGGCATCCACGTAGCGTTGGTCGATGGGCGCCTCGGTTTCCACGTAGTAGACCTTGTCGCGCCGGCTGCCCGGCAGGGTCAGGCGGCGCGACCACTGGCCGTCGTTGGTCAGCAGCATCAGGCCGGTGGTGTTGTAGTCGAGACGACCGCCAATGTGCAGGTCGTCGCGCTGGTCTTCCGGGAACAGGTCGAGGACGGTCGGGTGTTGCGGGTCGCGGGTGGCGCTGACGCAGCCCATCGGTTTATGCAGCATGTAGTAGCGCGCCGGCTTGCCAGCCTGGAGCAGCCGCTCGTCCAGTTCCACCCGGCTGAAGACACGCACTTCGTGGGTGCCGTCGCGCACCACCTGGCCGTCCACGCGCAGGCGTCCACCGGCGATCAGCATCTGCGCGTCGCGGCGGCTGAGTTCGGGCAGGTTGGCGAGGAAGCGGTCCAGGCGCATCAGTCGTCGGCGTCGGGCGGCAATAGTTGCGCGCAGCGCGGGCAGAGGCAGGCACGGCGGCGCAGCTCGGCGGGAATCCGCTCCAGTGCGGTCGCATCGATTTCCGTGGTGAAGCACCAGCAAGCCTGGGCGGCGCTAGCGGGATCGGCCAGGGTGCAGCGGTTGGATTGCTGGCACAGCGGGCAGCGGCCGGGGTCGATTTCGCTGTTCATGGCGCGGCGCGGTGGATGGCTGGCGGGTGCCCAGGGTGCAGCGCCCGGCGCGCGGATGCAAGCATCGCGCGCCGGGCGGGGCGTTTCAGCGGCGAACGGCGTTGGTGATCCAGGGCTCCAGGCGCTGGCCGAAGCTGAGGTGCAGTTCCAGCGGCGCTAGCCGGTAGTTTTGTCCGTCGACTTTGGCGAATACCGCGTGCCATTGTCGTGGCACGTTGATCGCGGCGAGGTCGGTACGGCTGATGTAGCCGCCGATCAGCGTCCTGCCTTCGTCGACCGCGGACCAGGGACGCACCCGGCCCTTGACGATGGCGTAGCGCTGGCGCTCGGGGTAGCGCTGGCGCAGGGCGGCCAGGTCGAGGCCGGTGTCGACGATGAACAGTCGGCTGGCCTCTCCCTGCTCATGCTTCAGTTGGTGGCGAGCGGCCTCCATCTGGCTGGACAGCATTTCGTCCTTGGGCAGGGCCTTGCTGCGGGCGCGGGCCTCGGCCAGGCGCTCCTCGGCCAGGCGTACTTCGCGGCGATAGGCCGGGCCGTCGAGCTCCAGGACCAGTAGCACCTGTTTTTCCTGTTGGCGGCGGTAGCGCCGTACGCTCTCTTCGTCGAGCGCGTCCGGGATGCTGAAACCGAGGGCGCGCATCTGCTCGGGCGGCAGCGGGGGCGCGAGGTCATTGGGCGGCTCGCCGTTCGGCGAGCGAAGCTCCAGGCGCAGTTCGACGCCACTGTTCTCTTCGCTCCAGAAGCCGTAGGACCAGTTGCGCTGGAGTTCGCGCTGACTGAGCACCAGCTTGCTTTCGGCCTCGCCGGACCGGTTCCAGGCGACGCCACCGAGGGCGGCCAGGTTCGCCGCCAGCAGCAGGAGGCTGCCGGCGATCAGGGCGTTGCGACGGTTGCGATTCATGCGTCAGTCCTCGCGGCGATGCCCAGGGGCGTGCGCAGGCGGCGCAGGACCAGCAGGATCAGCAAGGCGCTGAGGCCGAGCACCAGGAAGAACAGGTACTTCGGCATCGCTTCCCACCACCAGTCGAAGAACTTGGTGTAGAGGAAGATGACGAAGAAGGTGATCCCGGTATTGCTCACGTCGGCCCAGTTGCGTCGCGCGCCGAGCCAGATCACCAGGGCGGCGGCGACGAAGCCGGCGACCTGGTAGAGCCCCTCGATGAGCGCCGACGGCAGCGCCAGGTAGCTGCCTGAGCCCCAGTTGGCCAGCACCAGCATCGGCAGGAACAGGCCGAGCAGGGCGAACACCCGGTAGATCACGGCGAAGCCGCTGAAGTTGCGCTGCTCGAAGCACAGCGGCACGGCGAAGATCAGCGCGGCGGCGGGGAAGAAGTTCTCCGGTCGCTCGCCTACGCCCAGCCAGTAGCCGCCGCCCCAGGTGCCGACGCGCGCGGCGATGAAACCCATCACGCAGAGGATCGCCGCCGCCAGCAGCAGGCGGGCGTTGCACAGGTAGGCCAGGAGCAGGGCGTAGAGCGCCCAGGGCACCAGGGCCAGGTCGCTGGGGGTGACGTTGAATATCTGCCCGAGCATGGTCAGGTCGAGGACGAAGCAGGCGAACGCGACCATCGCCGCCAGCTTGCTGAAGTAGCCAGAGGTGTCCTTGGCCTGGACCCAGAGTGTGGCGAAGAACGCGACGAAGGCGCTGCCGACCAGGATCGCCACCTGGGCGACGGTAGGGAACAGGCCCCAGAAGCGATAGAACAGCAGGAACACGCTGGCGGCGAAGGCCAGGGCGCCGAAGAACGAGGCCACCCGCATGCCCAGCGAAAGTTGCTGGCTGCGCAGGTCGTGGTCGATGTCGAAACGGTCGCGGTAGCTGTCCAGCAGGGCCAGGTGATAGTCGGCGAGTTGCCGGGCCTGGGTCGGTTCGAGGCGGAACGCCTGCTCCTGGTCGAGGCGTTGCAGCTCGCGCTGGAACACCAGGATGTCGTTGGCGCGCTGCTGTGCCTGGGCGCGGTCGATGGGTTGCATGCATGCTCCTTGAGCCTTGCCGGCGGGGCCGACAGTCCTTGATCCGCGCACTCTACCGAGAAACGCCGGCGGCGGTCACGCCCTGGAGGGGCCTGTCGTTGGTCGGATTCAGGGAATTTCCGTTTTTCCCTTCGGTCTCTAGTGCAGCCGGGTTGCAACCGCCGCAACCGGCTTCCCGCTCCATCGGGATCTTGTCCAGGCGTGGTTCGGCTGCGTTCTGCGATGAAGGAGAATGCTGATGGTCATGCGATTGATCGGGCTGCTGCCGGCGGCCTTCCTGGGGAGCGGTTGCAGCGGGGGGCCGGGCGACTGCGGCGAACTGGACTTCGACCAGGGTTACTACGGCTACCATCGCGGCGGCCCGCCCCATTGTCCTCCAGGCCAGGCCAAGAAAGGCTGGTGCTGAGCCCGCTCCCTTTTCCCGAGTCTTCACGTCGTATGCGCGCCTCGTAGCGTCGCCGGTCGTCCGGCTGGCGGCGGGGCCGCAGGAGGCTGCCATGTGGCGCACATTCCTGAGAGTCCCGCTTCTTCTGCTTCTCGCCAGCCTAGGTGGCTGCGCGGTGTATGACTACGACTACGATGACGGCGACTGGCGCCGCTATCGCGGCCAGCCCTACGCCTACGAAGTGCCACGCTATCGCGTCTACGACGATGGCTGGCGTAGCGAACGGCGCTACTACTCGACGCGCTACTACGACCAACGCTACTACCCGGCGCCACGCCGCTACGATGGCCACCGCGACTACCGGCGCGAGCAATATCGCTACCCGCAGCGCCACCACGAATCGCGCCCGGCCCATCGCGGCGAGCGGCATCCGGGCAACTGGCAGCGCGGTGGCCAGCCGCAATGGCGCGGGCATTCTCCGCAACGCTGGCAGCAACACGGTGGGCGGGATCGTCCGCGGCACCGGGGCCAGCAGGGCGGGGCGCCTCGCTGGCGCAACTGAGGTGCGCAAGCAAAGACGGCGCCTGCGGGCGCCGTCGTGCTTTCCAGTCGAAAGTGCGGACCCCCTCGGCGCATTTGCTCGGCACACTCTGCCGACATCGAAACGAGGAGGTTCCCCCATGAGTCATTTCCTGTCGTTCGCCAAGGGCGCCCTGGCGATGTTCTGGCTCGTCGCGCTGGTCAACCTGGCCTACCCGCTGGGCGAGTTGCATCGACCGATCCTGCTGTTGTCCGGCGTGCTGGTGCTGGTCCATGCCGCCGAGATCCTGCTGCTCAACGGGCGTCTCAAGGCGCGCCCGGCACCTTGGCTGGAGCGCCTCCAGGTGCTGCTGTTCGGCGTCCTGCACCTGCGTAGCCTCGGCTGATTTACCCAGGCTTTACCCTCGCCGCGGGCACCGCCCGCGCGCCGCGCAGTCCGATGTGCAGGCTCCGGAACAGGCATTCCTCCGGCATCCGCAGGAGAGGCCGGAGCCGCACAGGAGGCGCCATGCGTCGTTTGCTTTCCTTGCTGATCCTCGTCCTGCCGTTGTCGGCCTGCGTGGTCTACGACCGCGACGACCACCGGTATCGTCCCGACTACCGCTACGAGCGCTATCACGACCGTGACCGTGACAACCGCGGGCGCGACTGGAACCGTACCTGGCAGGAGCGCCGCGACGACGCTCGCTGGCGCTGAGCCTCAGGTGGCGGCGAAGCGCCGGTCCTGTTCCAGCACCCGCTCGACGAACACTGCCGCGGCCGGCGACAGGCTGCGGCCGGCACGGCTGACCAGACCGTAGGCGGAGCCCTTGGCGCGGGCGGGCTCGGCGCCGGCGGGCCAGGGCAGCAGCGCCAGGCGGCCGGCCTCGACGTCGGCGGCAACCACGTCCCAGGGCGCCAGGCTGATCAGCTCGCTGGAGCCGACCAGGCCCTTGAGCATCAGCACATCGTCGCACTGTATGCCGAGCGGTTCGTCGCGTTGCAGCAGGCGCGCCAGGTCGCCGCGGACTTCCGCGGGCAGACGCGGGCCGGCCAGCGGGTAATCGGCCAATTGCCCGGCGCTCGGCCGCTCCAGACCCAGCAGCGGATGGCCGGGGCGGCAGAAGAGTACGCCGGGATGCTCGCGTAGCGGGTGGATGCGCAACTGCGGATCGCCTTGCAGCTCGCGGATATCGGCGACGAAGAGTTCGACGGCGTCATCCAGCAGGCGCTGGCGTAGGGTCTGCCAGTCTTCGATGAGCAGTACGACGCGCACGCGTGGGTGGGCGCTGGAGAAACCGGCCAGTGCCTCGGGCAACAGCCGTGCGGCGGGGAAGGGACCGCCGCCCAGGCGTAGCTCGCCGCTGTCGAGATTGCCCAGTTGGCTTACCGCGTTGTGCAGTGCGCGATGCCCGGCCAGCAGGCGCCGAGCGTGTTCCAGCACCAGCCGGCCGTGGGCCGTGAGGGCCACGCCGCGGCTGCCGCGCTCCACCAGGGTGCAACCCAACTGTCCCTCCAGCGCCTGGATGCTGCGTGACAGCGCCGGCTGGCTGAGATTCACCGCTTCGGCGGCGCGGGCATAGTGGCCGTGCTCGGCGAGGGCGACGAAGTGGCGGAACTGGCGTAGATCGCTCATGCGGACTCCGCATCGAATGTGGACCTGGAATGCATTGGAATTATTGACGTGCCGCTCGGCATAGTGCCAGCCGAACCTCACAACAATAAAACGGAGCATCCGATGAGCCGTCTGCTCGCACTCCTGGCGCTCGCCCCGCTACTCGCCGGCGCCGCCGAACCCTCCGCGTCCAAGCCGCCCAGCGCCTTCACCGTCGAGGCCCAGCGGCGGGTCGAAGCGGAATTGCCGTTCGCCGACCGTGCCGACTTCGAGCGCGCCGAACGCGGCCTGATCCGGCGCCCGGAGCGGGTGCTCATCCGCAACCCCGACGGCAGCGTCGCCTGGCAGCTCGGCGGCTACGACTTCCTCCTCGACGGCAAGCCCCGGGACAGCATCAATCCCAGCCTGCAACGCCAGGCCCTGCTCAATCTCAAGTACGGCCTGTTCGAGGTTGCCGAGGGTATCTACCAGGTGCGCGGCTTCGACCTGGCCAACATCACCTTCATCCGCGGCGACAGCGGCTGGATCGTGGTCGACACCCTGACCACCCCGGCCACCGCCAGGGCGGCCTACGAGCTGGTCAGCCGCGAGCTGGGCGAGAGGCCGATCCGTACGGTGATCTACAGCCACGCCCACGCCGATCACTTTGGAGGCGTGCGCGGTCTGGTCGAGCCGCAGCAGGTCGCCAGCGGCGCGGTGCAGATCATCGCTCCGGCCGGCTTCATGGAGGCGGCGATCAAGGAGAACGTCCTGGCCGGCAACGCCATGATGCGCCGCGCCACCTACCAGTACGGCACGCAACTGCCCAAGGGGCCGCAGGGGCAGGTCGACATGGCCATCGGCAAGGGATTGGCGCGCGGACCGCTGAGCCTGCTGGCGCCGACCCGCCTGATCGAAGGCGAGGGCGAGGACCTGGTGCTGGACGGCGTGCCGTTCACCTTCCAGAACACGCCGGGCACCGAGTCGCCGGCGGAGATGAACATCTGGCTGCCGCGGCAGAAGGCCCTGCTGATGGCCGAGAACGTGGTCGGTACCCTGCACAACCTGTACACCCTGCGCGGCGCCGAGGTACGCGATGCGCTGGGCTGGAGCAAGTACATCAACCAGGCGCTGCATCGTTTCGGCAGGCAGGCCGAGGTGATGTTCGCGGTGCACAACTGGCCGCGCTGGGGCAACGCGGAGATCGTCGAGGTGCTGGAGAAGCAGCGCGACCTGTACGGCTACCTGCACGACCAGACCCTGCACCTGGCCAACCAGGGCGTGACCATCGGCCAGGTGCACAACCGCCTGCGCCTGCCGCCCAGCCTCGACCAGGAATGGTACGACCGCGGCTACCACGGCTCGGTCAGCCATAACGCACGGGCCGTGCTGAACCGCTACCTGGGCTACTACGACGGCAACCCGGCGACCCTCGACCCGCTCAGCCCGGAGGACTCGGCGGGCCGCTACGTGGAATACATGGGCGGCGCCGAGCGCCTGCTGGAGCAAGCGCGGGCGTCGTACGCCAGGGGCGAGTACCGCTGGGTGGTCGAGGTGGTCAACAGGCTGGTCTTCGCCGAGCCGGATAACCGGGCCGCGCGCGAGCTGCAGGCCGACGCCCTGGAGCAGCTCGGCTACCAGGCGGAGAACGCCGGCTGGCGCAACAGCTACCTCAGCGCCGCCTACGAACTGCGCCACGGCGTACCGCGCGACCAGCCGACGATGAAGGCCGGCAGCGCCGATGCCCTGGCGGCGATGGACACCGGCCTGCTGTTCGACTATCTCGGCGTGCGCCTGGACGCCGGCGCTGCGGAGGGCAAGGCGCTGAGCATCAACCTGCGCCTGCCGGACATCGGCGAGAACTACCTGCTGGAACTGAAGAACTCGCACCTGAACAACCTGCGCGGCGTGCAGAGCGAGGACGCCGGGCAGACCGTGAGCATCGACCGCGCCGATCTCAACCGGCTGCTGCTCAAGGAGGTATCGGCGGTACGCCTGGTCTTCGAGGGCAAACTGAAGAGTTCCGGCAATCCGCTGTTGCTGGGGCAACTGTTCGGCATGCTCGGCGACTTCGACTTCTGGTTCGATATCGTCACGCCGGCGGCGAAGTCCGAAGGCTGACGACGAAGGCGCCCGAGAGGGGCGCCTGGTCTTTTCAGTAGGCCACGGTGAAGCGCTGGCGATGATGACGGGGCTGCTCGGCCTCGTCGAGCATGGCTACCGCCAGGTCTTCCAGGGAAATCCGGCTCTCGCCCTTGGCGTCGAACAGGACCTGGTCGCCGCCGAGGCGGAACTTGCCGCTGCGCTGGCCGGGTTCGAGGAGCATCGCAGGGCTGAGGAACACCCAGTCCAGTCGTTGCTCGCCGCGCAGTTGGTCGAGGGCGTCGGCGGCGCCGAGGGCGCCCTGCTTCCACTGCTCGGGGAATTCCGGGCTGTCCACCAGGCGCTGGCCGGGGGCGATCTCCAGGCTCCCGGCGCCGCCGAGAACCAGCAGGCGCGGCACGCCGGAGCGTTTCACGCCGTCGAGAATGGCCTGGCTGCCGGCGGCGTGGCGGGCGCGGAGGTCGGCGCTGCCCCAGCCGCCGTTGAAAGCGCTGATGACCACCTCGTGGCCTGCCACGGCGCTGGCCACCTGGGCCGGGTCGCTGACGTCCGCCTGCACTACGCCGAGGCCGTCGCGCGCCGCCAGCTTGCTCGGGTCGCGGACCAGGGCGGTTACCGCGTGGCCGCGTTGCAGGGCTTCGTTGAGGAAATAGTGGCCGACGTGGCCGGTGGCGCCGATCAGGGCGATTTTCATGCTGCACCTTCCGTTCGAGAAATGCCGCAGAGCGGCGTCGATCAGCATCATCCGCCCTGCGCTCGCCGGGATAAACCGCTGCGAGGGGGATGCACTCGTTAGCCCAGCTTAATAATCAGACCTCCTCGCTGTCGCTCATCAGGGTCAGGCTGCGGGCCACGGCGAGGGCGATGAACAGGACCCCGATCACTCCTTCGCTGCCGGCCAGCAGGCGCGCCAGCGGGTTGATCGCCTGGATGTCGCCGTAGCCCACGGTGGTCAGGGTCACCAGGCTGTAGTAGACGAAGGTATCCAGGCCGAGTGCGCCATGGCTGGCGATGAAGCTGGCAGGCTGCATCTGTTCGACCATGTAGTAGGCGAGAGCGAAGGCCAGCGCCATCTGCAGGTAGAGCGCGCAGAGTCCGTAGAGCAGCTCGTGGGTCACCGGGCGCTCCTGGGTGACGCGGCGGAACAGCGCGGCGAACAGGGTCAGGTACAGCAGGATCAGGCTCAGCCCGCGCAGCAGGCCGGGCGGCAGGCTGGAGTAGGGACTGCTGAAGTCCGCAGTGGTGTACAGGGCCAGGCTGAACAGGCCGAAGAAGGCCGTCAGGTAGACCAGCGGGCTGCGTCTGCGCAAGGTGTTCATCCCGGCCAGCACCAGCAGCAGGAGGCTGCCGAGCACCCGTGGCTTGGTGCTCGACGGCAGGCCGAGGATCGCCGTGAACAGCACGGTGGAAAAGAACAGCAGGCGGAAACGGTAACGCAGCAGCAGGGCGTTCAAGGCGGGCTCCTCGCATCGTCGAATCGACCAGCCTGGGCGCGGACCCGCCTGCCTGTCTATTGGCCTTGTGTCGGATCGAACAATTTCTGCACCACGGAAAAGTCCCGCTCCGCATAGCCCTGCTTCAGCAACAGGCGGTACAGGCTCAGCGCCAGGCTGCCCATCGGCGTGCTGCTGGCGCTGGCCTGGGCGGCTTCCTGGGCCAGGCCGAGGTCCTTGGCCATCAACTGGGCCATGAAGCCGCCGCTGTAGTCGCGCGACGCCGGAGCGTTCTCCATCACCCCCGGCCAGGGGTTGTAGACTTCCAGCGCCCAGTTGCCGCCGGAGCTGCGGCGCATGATCTCGGCCAGCACCTTCGCCTCGAGGCCGTTGGCCACGCCCAGGGCCATGGCTTCTGCGGTACCGATCATCAGCACCGCGAGGAGTTGGTTGTTGCACACCTTGGCGACCTGGCCGGCGCCGTCGGGGCCGGCATGGAAGATGTTGCGACCCATGGCCTCGAACAGCGGCCGGGCCTTCTCCAGGGCTTCGGCGTCGCCGCCGACCATGAAGGTCAGGGTGCCGGCTGCCGCGCCGGCAGTGCCGCCGGACACCGGCGCGTCGAGCATCGCCAGGCCGCGCTCGCGGGCGGCGGCGTGGACCTTGCGCGCCGAGGTCGGGGCGATGGTCGAGCATTCCAGCACCAGGGTGCCGGGGGCGATGTGCGCGAGCAAGCCATCGTCGTCGAGGTACAGGCCTTCGACGTGCTGGCTGGCCGGCAGCATGCTGATGACCACGTCGGCGCCCTGCACCGCGTCGCGGGCGCTGCGGGCGGCGCTGGCGCCGGCGGCGACCAGGCCGTCGACGGCGCTCTGCACCAGGTCGAAGACGTTCAGCAGGTAGCCGGCCTTGAGCAGGTTGGTGGCCATCGGCGCGCCCATGTGGCCGAGGCCGATGAAGGCGATCTGTTTCATGGAGCTCCTCCTATGGTGGCCGCGAGGCCTCTTGGGGATGCTGTGAAACAGCTTAGACGCTATGGACGTGGCGGGCCCGCGCCCTCCTTCGGCAGAGGGCGGCGCGGCGGATCAGAGCCCCGCCAGCGGATGCTCGCCCTCCCAGGTCGGCTCGAAGTGCGCCTCGATCACCGCCTGCGGGATCGATTCCACCTGCGGCCAATGCCAGTTCGGTGCGTTGTCGCGATCGATCAGCCTTGCGCGTACCCCCTCGGCGAAGTCCGGATGGCGTGTGCAGTTCAGGCTCATGGCGTATTCCAGGCGGAACACCTCGGCCAGCGACAGGTAGCGCGCACGCTCGATCTGCTGCCAGACCAGATGCGCGGTCATCGGGCAGCCCTCGGCCAGGGTCTTCGCGCCACGCGCAAGCAGCGGGTCGGCGTCGTCGCGCAGCGCCACCAGCGCCTGCCAGGCGCTCGCCAGGTCCGGCTGGTCGAGCAGTGCGTCCAGGCGCGGCCGGCGCGGGAGCAACTGGGCCTCCGGCAGTTCGCCGCGGGCCTCGTGTTCGAGGGCGCGAAGCAGGCTGTGAAGTTGCACCTGGGGCGACTCGTTCCAGTTCATCTGCACCAGGCCGGCGAGCAGGGCGTCCTGCTGGTCGTCGAGAAGGAAGCGGTCGGCCAGGTCGAGGTCGAGAGCGTCGCGGGCGTTCATCTGCGCCGCGCTCAGGCCGAGGAACAGGCCGAGCCTGCCGGGCAGGCGGGCGAGGAACCAGCTGGCGCCGACGTCCGGGTACAGGCCGATGCCGATCTCCGGCATCGCCAGGCGGCTGGACGGGGTGACGATGCGAATCCCGGCACCCTGCATCAGCCCCATGCCGCCGCCCATTACATAGCCGTGGGCCCAGCAGATGAAGGGTTTCGGGTAGGTGTGGATGCGGTAGTCGAGGCGGTATTCATCGGCGAAGAAGCGTCGCGCCAGGGCCGGTACCTCGCCGGGTTGCTCACGGCAGGCGTCCACCAGCTTGCGCACGTCGCCGCCGGCGCAAAAGGCCTTGGCGCCGTTGCCGCGCAACAGCACGCAGGCGATGCCGGCGTCCTCGGCCCAGGCGTCGAGTTTCGCCGCCAGGGCCTCGATCATCGGCAGGGACAGGGCGTTCAGGCTCTTTTCCGCATCCAGGGTGGCAATGCCGATGCGGAAGCCATGCAGGCTCGGGCGTTCTTCGAAAAGCACGTTCATGTCGGGGCTCTCGGCTCGGGCGGGCTGTGGCGCAGCCCGCCGGGTTCGATGGGAAGGCTCAGCAGTTGCGCCACTTGGGATCGCGCTTCTCGAGGAAGGCGTTGACCCCTTCGCGGGTGTCCTGGGCGTCGAACAGATCGACGAAGCGCTCGCGCTCCTCCGGCAGCCAGGTGTTCGGCGCGCGTTCGCGGGCACCCTGGATCAGCGGCTTGATGGTGCGGATCGCCACCGGGCTCTGGCGTGCCACCTTGGCCGCCAGCAGCAGGGCGGCGCCGCGCGCCTCGCCGCTGTCCACCACCTGTTCGACCAGGCCGATGCGCAGGGCGGTTTCCGCATCCACCCGCTCGTTGCAGAGGATCATCCGCTTGGCCCAGCCTTCGCCCACCAGCCAGGGCAGCGCCTGGGTCCCGCCGGCGCAGGGCAGCAGGCCCACCGCGGCCTCCGGCAGGGCCATCTGCGCCTGGCGCTCGGCGATGCGGATGTCGCAGGCGAGGGCGCACTCCAGGCCGCCGCCCATGGCGTAGCCGTTGATCGCCGCGATCGACACCCCGCGGAAATCGCGCAGCGCCTCGAAGGCTTCGCCGAAGCGGCGGGCCATCTCGCGAGCGCGGGCCTTGTCGCCGTCGGCGAACATGTTCAGGTCGGCGCCGGCGGAGAAGAACTTCGGCCCCTGGCCGGTCACTACCAGGGCGTAGATATCGTCGTCGCGGTTGAGGTGCTCGATCAGTTGGCGCAGGCCGATCAGCGAGTCGCGGTCCCAGGTGTTGGCCGGCGGGTGGTTGATGGTGATCAGCGCGGTGTGCCCGTGCTTTTCCACGGTGAGCTTGTGGGTCAGGTCGAAGGAGGAAGCCTTGTAGGGTTCGACGGCAGTGTTCATGAAGTCCCTCACTGGATCATGGGCCGGGGCGTCCCGGCACTATCGGATGCGATGGTTCGCGGCGTTCACAGCAGGCGATCGAGCATGCCGCCCTGCTCCAGCAGGCGGCGGGCGACGATCACCCGCATGATTTCGTTGGTGCCTTCGAGGATCTGGTGCACGCGGGTGTCGCGTACCCAGCGCTCCAGCGGATAATCGTTGAGATAGCCGTAGCCGCCGTGCAGTTGCAAGGCCTCGTTGCAGACATCGAAGCAGCGGTCGGTGGCGAAGCGCTTGGCCATTGCGCAGTACAGGGTCGCCTCGGCGTCGCCGCGGTCCAGCCGATGGGCGCCGAGGCGGACCATCTGGCGGCTGGCGGTGAGTTCGGTGAGCATGTCGGCGAGCTTGAACTGCAAGGCCTGGAAGGTCGCCAGCGGCTTGCCGAACTGCTCGCGCTCCTCGACGTAGCGCATCGACTGCTCCAGCGCCGCCTGGGCGGCGCCCAGGGAACAACTGGCGATGTTCAGGCGGCCGCCGTCGAGGCCTTTCATGGCATAGACGAAGCCCTGGCCCTCCGGGCCGATGCGGTTGCCGGCGGGGATGCGCACGCCTTCGAAGGTGATGGTGCGGGTCGGCTGCGCGCGCCAGCCCATCTTGTCCTCGTTGCGGCCGTAGCGGATGCCGGGCGCGTCGGCCGGCACCAGGAAGCAGGAGATGCCCCTGGCGCCGTCCTCGCCGGTGCGCGCCATGACGATCAGCACCTGGGTGCTGCCGGCGCCGGAAATGAAGCACTTGCTGCCGTCCAGCACGTATTCGTCGCCCTCGCGGCGGGCGCGGGTGCGCAGGCGCGCGGCGTCGGAGCCGGCATCGGGCTCGGTCAGGCAATAGGAGGCGAGCGACTCGCCGCCGATCAGGCCGGGCAGCCAGGCCTCCTTCAGCGCCGCGTCGCCGAACGAGGCGAGCATCCAGGCGGCCATGTTGTGGATGCTGATGTAGGCGGTAGTGGCCACGCAGCCGGCGGCCAGTTGCTCGAAGATCAGCGAGGTGGACAGCCGCGACAGGTCCAGGCCGCCGTCTTCCTCGGCGATGTACAGGCCGAGGTAGCCCTGTTCGGCGGCGGCGCGGATGACTTCCACCGGGAAGTGATGGTCGCGGTCCCAGTCGGCCGCCTTCGGCGCCAGTTCGTGGCGGGCGAAGGCGCGGGCGCTCTCCACCAGCAGGCGTTGTTCTTCGGTGAGGTCGAAATCCATAGGTCCTCGGGTCACTTGAGATGGATGGTCATGTTCGGGCCGGCCGACGATTCGTCGGTCGTCGGTTCATCGTCGAACCAGCGGCTGGTGACGGTCTTGGTCTCGGTATAGAAGCGCACCGCCTGCTTGCCGTAGGCGTGCAGGTCGCCGTAGAAGGAACCCTTCCAGCCGGTGAAGGAGAAGAACGGCAGCGGTACCGGGATCGGCACGTTGATCCCCACCTGGCCGACCTGCACCGCGTGCTGGTAGCGCCGAGCGGCGCCGCCGGAGCGGGTGAACAGGCTGGTGCCGTTGCCATAGGGATTGGCGTTGACCAGGGCAATCGCCTCTTCCAGGGTATCGACCTCCAGGCAAGCCAGCACCGGGCCGAAGATCTCCTCGCGGTACAGGCCCATCTTCGGCGTCACTGCGCGGAACAGGGTGGGACCGAGCCAGTTGCCGTTGGGATAGCCTTCGACCTGGCACTGCGAGCCGTCGAGCAGGCACTCGGCGCCTTCTGCCTTGCCTTCGGCGATCAGGCGCAGCACGCGCTGGCGCGCCTGCGGGCTGATCAGCGGACCATAGGCGGCGTCCGGGTCCTGCCAGTGGCCGGGGCGCAGGGCGGCCATCCGCTCGGCCAGCTCGGGAATCCACTCGCGCGCCGCGCCGACGAACACCGCCGCGCTGATCGCCATGCAGCGCTGGCCGGCGGCGCCGCAGCTGGCGCCGACCAGGTTGCCGAGGACCTGGGCCTTGTTCGCGTCGGGGAGGATCACCATGTGGTTCTTCGCCCCGGCGAAGGCCTGCACCCGCTTCAGGTGCGCGGTGCCGGTGCGGTACACGTGCTGGCCGACGGCGACCGAGCCGACGAAGGAAATCGCCCGGATGTCCGGGTGGGTGAGGAGGGCATCGACCTGCTCGCGGCCGCCATGGATCACCTGCAGCACGCCCTTCGGCGCGCCGGCCTCGAGGAACAGCTCGGCGAGGCGGTTGGGTGTCAGCGGATCCTGTTCGGAGGGCTTGAGGACGAAGGTGTTGCCGCAGGCGATGGCCAGCGGGAACATCCACAGCGGGATCATCGCCGGGAAATTGAACGGGGTGATCCCGGCGCACACGCCGAGGGGCTGGATCCAACTGGCGGTGTCGATCTCGCGGGCGACGTTTTCCACCGTCTCGCCCATCATCAGGCTGGCCACGTTGGCGGCGTGTTCGACCACCTCGATGCCGCGCCACACGTCGCCCTTGGCATCGGCGAGGTTCTTGCCGGTCTCCCGGGCCAGCAGTTCGCCGAGTTCGTCGTGGTGTTCCTTGAGCAGGTGCTGGTAGCGCAGCATCAACCGCGCTCGCTCGGGAGCCGGGACTTCGCGCCAGGTCTCGAAGGCGCGCTGGGCGCTGGCGATGGCCTGCTCGATCTCGTCGGCGGTGGCCTTCGGCGCCAGCGCGAGGACGTCCTGGGTCGCCGGATCGGTGACTTCGATCAGTTCGCGGGAACGGCTGCCGCGCCATTCGCCGTCGATCAGCTGGGGGATTGCCTTGGCCATCGTCGCCTCCGCTTCCCGGTGGACCGGGATGTTGTTTTGAGTCGTTATAGCCGGCCGCAAGCCGCCTGTGGATTGACGATCTTGCGCAAGGGATGGACGATCTTGGGATTCAGACTGCCGAGTCGCGTCGCCGTGAAGCGTTCCGTACAGACCTCCGCCTGGCCCCTGCCCAACCAGGGGGTGCGTTTCATCACGCCGCCCCGCCTGCGTCGCGCCCTGGCCCGCCATCCGCTCGGCCAGGCCTGCTACCCACTGGCCCTCGGCTACTACCCGGAGGCGCATGGCCACCACATGCAGCGGCGCGCGCCGGACGACCATCTGTTGATCTACTGCCGTGCCGGACGCGGCTGGCTGGAGTGCGCCGACGAGCGCGTCGAGGTCGGCGGCGGCGACCTGCTGGTCCTGCCCAAGGGCCTGGAACATGCCTACGGCGCCGACCCGCAGCGGCCCTGGAGCATCTACTGGGTACATTTCGAAGGCCTCCTGGCGGAGGACTTCCTGCGTCCGCTGGGCAGCGCTCCGCGCCTGCGCCTGGGCATGCAGCCGCGCCTGCTGGCGGAGTTCGACGCGCTGCTGGCGCTGCGCCGCCAGGGCCTCAGCCTGCCGCACTTCATCCATGCCGCGCACCTGTTGCAGGGCCTGCTCACCTCGCTGGCGGTGCGTCCGGCGCGGGCCAGCCTGAAGTCCGGGCGGGTGCTGGACATCGATGCGGTGCAGGCGCTGATGCGCGCGCACCTGCACGACAGCCTCAACCTCGACGAGCTGGCGGCGCAGTTCAAGCTGTCGCGCTTCCATTTCGCCAAGACCTACCGCGCCCTGACCGGCCAGGCGCCGATCCAGGACTTCATCCAGATGAAGATGGCCCACGCCTGCCGCCTGCTCGACGAGGGCGCGCTGGAGGTGCGGCAGATCGCCGAGCAGCTCGGCTACGCCGATCCCTATTACTTCTCGCGGCTGTTCCGCAAGGTGGTGGGCATGGCGCCCAGTCACTACCGGGCGCTGCACCAGGGCTAGTGCTCCGGGCATAATGCTGCCTCCGGCCCGTGGGCCGAGACCGACAAGGATCGTCGATGCGCAAACCCCTATCGCTCTACCACCCCTGGCTCTACTGGCTGCGGGTCTGGCAACGACGTCTCTGGCGGCACTGCCGCTGGCGTCTTGGCGGCCGTCGCTACGTGCGGCTGCCATCGGTCGACGAGCGCCTGCCGTACCGCTACATCAAGCACACCTCGAAGTTGATCCGCCGCCTCGGCGACAGCGACCTCGCCCTGCAACGCAACAAGGTGGTCAACCTGCGCCTGGCGGTGGACTGCATGAACGGCGTGCGCATCGGCCCCGGCGAGTACTTCTCGTTCTGCCGGCTGGTCGGTCGGCCCAGCGCCCGGCGTGGCTTCGTCGAAGGCATGGAGTTGTCCTTCGGTGAGGCGCGCAGCGGAATCGGCGGCGGCATCTGCCAACTGAGCAACCTGATCCACTGGATGGCCCTGCATTCGCCGCTGCGCGTGGTGGAGCGGGCCAACCACAGCTTCGACCCGTTTCCCGACGAGGGACGGATCCTGCCGTTCGGCTCGGGCGCGGCGATCTTCTACAACTTCATCGACCTGGTGCTGCACAATCCGACGGCGGATACCTTCCAGTTGCGCTTCCATATCGCCGCCCACCAACTGGAAGGCGAACTGCTGTGCAGTGCGCCGCGCCCTGTGCGCTACCACGTCTACGAGAGGGCCCAGCGTTTTGTCCGCGACGGCGAGGCAGTGCTGAGGCTCAACGAGATCTGGCGCGACATCCGGGGAAAGGGCCAGGCCGGCACCTTGCTGGCCAGCGAGTGCCTGTACCGCAACCGGGTGCGCGTGAAGTATCCGGTGGAAGAGGCCCGCCTGTCCCGAGATTGACAAGCGCGGCGCGCTTTTCTACGGTTCCGCGGCCACAGGCTGTCGGCGACCTTCTGAAAAAGGCCGGACGACTTTTTCAGTACCGAGACAGGGGGTTCCATGACCGATAACGACGACCGCATCAAGCTCGAGGCGAGCTGGAAGGAAGCGCTGCGCGAGGAATTCGACAAGCCCTACATGAAGCAACTGGGCGAGTTCCTGCGCCAGGAGAAAGCCGCCGGCAAGGCGATCTTCCCGCCCGGGCCGTTGATCTTCAACGCGCTGAACACCACGCCGCTGGAGAACGTCAAGGTGGTGATCATCGGCCAGGATCCCTACCACGGGCCGGGCCAGGCCCACGGCCTGTGCTTCTCGGTGCAGCCCGGCGTGCCGACGCCGCCGTCCTTGCAGAACATCTACAAGGAACTCAACCGCGACCTGAACATCCCGATTCCCAACAACGGCTACCTGCAGCGCTGGGCGGAGCAGGGCGTGCTGTTGCTCAACACCTCGCTGACCGTCGAGCAGGCCAAGGCCGGCTCCCACGCCAATGCCGGCTGGCAGCCGTTCACCGACCGCGTCATCGAGGTGGTCAACGAGCGTTGCGAGCGCCTGGTGTTCCTGCTCTGGGGCAGCCACGCGCAGAGCAAGCAGAAGCTGATCGACCCACAGCGTCACCTGATCCTCAAGTCGGCGCACCCGTCGCCGTTGTCGGCCTACCGCGGTTTCCTCGGCAACGGTCACTTCAGCCGCACCAACAAGTTCCTCGAGCAGAACGGCAAGACGCCTATCGACTGGTCGCTGCCGGACCTCTGACCACTGTCGCCCAGCTCTTCACATGGCGGGCGCCGCTGTGTGCCCTCTGGCCGCGCGCGGAATAAAAAAGCCCGCACGAGGCGGGCTGGAAAACGCCACACATCCAGTGTGGCGGCGTGGCTCGATCAGCCGGCGCGCTTCCTCCAGTAGCGGAAGCACGGCTCGGCGAGGAACAGCACCAGCAATAGCCGCAGTACCTGCAAGGCGGTGACCAGCGGCACCGAGAGCTGCAAGGCTTCGGCGGTCAGGCTCAGCTCGGCGATGCCGCCGGGCATCATGCCGAGCATCAGCGACTGGTGGTCGAGGGTGGTCAGCCAGCCGAGCAACTCGGCGGCGAGCGCCGCGGCGAACATCATCCACAGCGTGCAGACCAGGGTACGACTGACGAAGGCTGGAGCGCTGCGGAAGAAACTGCGGTTGAAATGGCAACCCAGGGCGCTGCCGATCAGCCATTGGCCGACGCCGCTGGAACCGGCCGGCAGGCCGATATGCAGGTCGAAGCCGAGGCTGACGCTGGCCGCCAGCAGCAGCGGGCCGAGTAGCCAGGGATTGGGTTGGCGCAACTTCTGCCAGCCCAGCGCGACCAGCGCCCCGGCCGGGAACAGCAGGGCCAGCCAGCGCCAGTCCACCGGCGCGGCCTGGTGCGGGCCCGGCTGGCCGCCGCCGAGCAGGTACTGGAACGCCGCCGGCACCAGCAGCACCACCAGCAACAGGCGCAGGCTCTGCGCTGCGGCGACGCGGCTGAGCACCGCGCCGTGGCGCTGCCCGAGGTTGACCATCTCGCTGGCGCCGCCGGGCATGCTGGCGAAGAACGCGGTGGCGCGGTCCTCGCCGCTGCGGCGCATGAAGGCGATCGCCAGTACGCTGGAAAGCGTGGTGGCCACGGCGCCGAAAACGATGATCGCGCTGTGCGCCAGCACTTGCTCGATCACTGCCGGAGTGAAGTGCAGGCCGATGCCGATGCCGACGATCCATTGCCCGCACTTGCGTGCCCCCGGCACTTCGGCCAGCGGCAGGTCGGCCAGGCAGCGCACCAGCATCACCGCCAGCAGCGAGCCGATCATCCACGGCAGCGGCCAGCCGACCAGGCTTGCCAGCCAGCCGCCAAGGGCGCCGACCAACGGCGTCGCCCAGTACAGCCTCCAGGTGACGCGCTCAGGCATCGGCCAGCCCTGTCGTGCGACGGGCCGCGCGGCGGCGCCAGGCGCGGACCAGCGGCAACAGCAGCATCACCACCACCAGGGCCCAGGTCACCAGGCTGATCGGGCTCGACCAGAGGATGCCCAGTTCGCCGTTGGAGATCGACAGCGCGCGGCGCAGGTTCTGTTCCATCAGCCCGCCGAGGATGAAGCCCAGCAGCAGCGGCGAGAGCGGGAAGTCGAGCTTGCGCAGGATGTAGCCGAGCACGCCGATGCCGACCATCAGGAACAGGTCGAAGGTAGTCGCGTGCACGCCGTACACGCCGATCCCGGTGATGATCGCGATGGCCGGCACCAGGGCCCAGTTCGGCACCGCGAGGATGCGGGTGAACACACGGACCATCGGCACGTTGAGGATGATCAGCATGACGTTGGCGATGAACAGCGAGGCGATCAGGCCCCAGACGATGTCCGGTTGCTGCTGGAACAGCAGCGGGCCGGGAGTGATGTTGTACAGGGTCAGGGCGCCGATCATCACCGCAGTGGTGCCCGAACCGGGCACGCCGAGGGTCAGCATCGGCACCATGGCGCCGCAGGCCGCGCCGCCAATGGCGGTCTCCGGGGCAGCGAGGCCGCGCATGTCGCCCTTGCCGAACTCGCCCTTGGCGCCGGCCAGCTTCTTCTCGGTCATGTAGGCCACGGCGCTGGCCAGGGTCGCGCCGGCGCCGGGCAGCACGCCCATGACGAAGCCGAGCACGCCGCAGCGCAGGTTGACCAGGAATACGCTGGCGGCTTCCTTGAAGTTGAACATCATCCGCCCGGTGGCCTTGACCGCTTCCTGGCCGTGGTGGGTCTTTTCCAGCAGCAGGAGAATCTCGCTGACCGAGAACAGACCCAGTACCAGGACCACGAACTGGATGCCGTCGGCGAGGTGGATGCTGTCCCCGGTGAAGCGGTACACGCCGCTGTTGGCGTCGATCCCGACGCAGGACAGGAACAGCCCGAGCAACGCCGCCAGCAGCGTCTTCAGTGGCTTGTCGCCGGCCATGCCGCCGAGGCAGACGATGGCGAAGACCATCAGTACGAAGTATTCCGCCGGACCGAAGGCGATCGCCCACTTGGCCAGCAGCGGGGCGAACAGGACCATCCCGCAGGTGGCGATGAAGGCGCCGATGAAGGAACTCCAGGCCGACAGCGACAGGGCCACGCCGGCCAGGCCCTTGCGTGCCATCGGGTAGCCGTCGAGGGTGGTCATCACGGTCGAGGCTTCGCCGGGGATGTTGAGCAGGATCGAGCTGATCCGCCCGCCGTACTCGCAGCCCAGGTACACGGCGGCGAGCAGGATCAGCGCGGTTTCCGGCGGCAGGCCCAGGGCGAAGGCCACCGGGATCAGCAGCGCCACGCCGTTGATCGGGCCGAGGCCCGGCAGCAGGCCGACGATAGTGCCGATCAGGGTGCCGATCAGCGCGGTGATCAGGTTGGTCGGGGTCATCGCGACGCCGAAGCCCTGGCCGAGGTAGTTCAAGGTTTCCATCGCGAAGTCCTCACAGCGGCAGGAAGTCGAGAACGCCCAGCGGCAGCGGGACGTCCAGGGCGCGGTCGAACAGCCAGTAGAGGCCGATCCCGAGCAGGCTGGCGGTGATCACCGCGGGCAGTGGCCGGGCGCCGTAGAGAATGGCCATGCAGGAGCCGACCAGGGCGGCGCTGAGGATGAAACCGAGCGCTTCGAACAGACCGGCGAACACCAGCAGCAGGGCGATGCAGGCGAGCACCTTGAGCAGCACGGCGCCGCTCAGCGGCTGTTCGTCCTCGGCGTGGCGGATCGGCGTCGGCCGCACGATCAACCAGGCCAGGCCGGCGCCCATCAGCGCCAGGCAGAGCAGCGGGTAGGCGCGCGGGCCGACCGGTTCGTAGGAAAACGGCGCCTGGTAACGCCAGCCGGCGACCGCCAGGCCGACGCAGGCGAGCAGCCAGAGCCCGGCGAACAGGCGCTGGTACAGGTTGGAACGGGTCATGGGACTATCCTCGTGGCGCGGCCGGGGCCCGGCCGCGCGCGGGCTGGCTTACTGGATCAGGCCGAAGTCCTTGGCCAGTTGCTTGTACTGCTGGACCTGCTGCTTCACGTAGCCGTCGAGTTCCTCGCCGGTCATGGCGAAGGGGAACAGCTCGCGCTGGTCGCGCAGCTTGGCGAAGTCCTCGGAGGCCAGCAGTTGGTCGAAGGCGTTCTTCCACCAGGCGTAGTCTTCGTCGCTGACCTTCGGCCCGAGGTAGAACCCGCGAACTACCGGCCAGACGATGTCGTAGCCCTGTTCCTTGGCGGTGGGGATGTTGGCCATCGCCGCCTCCGGCAGGCGTTCTTCGGAGAACACCGCGAGCAGGCGCATGTCGCCGCTGAGGATGTGCGGCATGGAGTCGGAAATGTCGGTGCTGCCGACCTGGATGTGCCCGCCGAGCAGCGCGGTGGCGATCTCGCCGCCGCCTTCCAGGGCCACGTAGCGCAGGTCGCGCGGATTGATCCCGGCGGCCTTGGCGATCAGCGCGGTCTGCATCCAGTCCTGGCTGCCGACGGTGCCGCCGGAGCCGATCACCACCTTGCTCGGGTCGGCCTTGAGCGCCTTCACCAGGTCGTCGAGGTTCTTGTAGGGCGAATCGGTGCGCACCGCGATGGCGCCGTAGCTGGTGCCGATGGCGGCCAGCCATTTCACCGCGTTCTCGTCGAAGCGGCCGAACTTGCCCTGGGCCAGGTTCAGCAGCGAGCCGCTGGAGAAGGCGGTGATGGTGCCGGCGTCGCCCGGGCGTTGGGCGACCACCGCGTTATAGGCGACCGCGCCGACGCCGCCGGGCATGTAGGTGACACGCATCGGCTTGCTCAGCAGCTTGGCCTCGACCAGGGCGCTCTGCGCCAGCTTGCAGGTGAGGTCGAAACCGCCGCCGGGGGACGCCGGGGCGATGCATTCGGGACGCTTGGGTTCGGCCACGGCGGCGCCGGCCAGCAGCAGGCCGGCGGCAACCAAGGCGAGGGGACGAAAAGACAGTTTCATCATCATCGGTGCTCCTGTGGAGTTCTTGTTCTGGCTTACCAGATCGGCAGGGTATAGCTGACGATCAGGCGGTTCTCATCGATGTCGCGGGTGAAATTGGAACGGAAGGTCGCGTTGCGCCAGCGGATTCCGAGGTTCTTCAGCGCGCCGCTCTGGAACACGTACTGCAGTTCGGTGTTGCGTTCCCATTCGCGGCCTTCGCCGCTCTGCCCGGCGAGTTCGACATTGTCGCCCTTGACGTAGCGGGTCATGAAGGTCA